>JAPPQH010000010.1 GCA_028817035.1 Candidatus Campbellbacteria bacterium
ATTTGCACGCATTCGCGTCATTGGTTGTGGTGGTTCTGGTGGAAACACTATAAATCATATGATAAGAAAAAAGGTTAAGGGTGTTGAATTCATAGCCATAAATACTGACTCTCAAGATCTGCGTAAATCACTTGCAGAAAAAAAGATAAACATAGGAAAAGAGACAACCAAAGGTTTAGGGACCGGCATGAATCCAGAGCTCGGCAGGAAAGCGGCAGAAGAAAGTTTAGAGGAGATAACTGAAGCCATAAAGGGCGCTGACATGGTCTTTATCGCCTGTGGGATGGGCGGAGGCACAGGAACAGGCGCTTCGCCCGTTGTGGCGAAAATCGCGCGGAGTTTGGGCATACTTACAGTTGCCGTTGTTACCAAGCCGTTTTCATTTGAAGGAAAACAACGGGCACTTTTTGCAAGAAATGGAATAGAAAATTTGGCGCGGGAGACTGATGCATACCTAACAATTCCAAACGACAAAATTTTAGAAATATCTGACAAAAACACAAGCATGAAAGATGCGTTTTCATTGTGTGATAATATCCTGCTTAACGCTGTTTCTGGTATCTCTGATTTAATAACGATACCTGGTTTGATAAATGTTGACTTTGCAGATGTAAAAACAGTAATGGAAAACTCTGGGCTCGCGCTGATGGGTATCGGCTACGGAAGAGGTAAAAATAGGTCTGAAATCGCGACACAGGACGCAATTTCTTCTCCCCTTTTGGAAATATCAATAAATGGAGCAAAACGACTTATATTCTCAATCGCATCAGCGAAAAACGATATTGAGATGGCGGAGTTACAATGGGCGGCAGAACTTATAACCAGCAACATAGGTGAGGATGCAAAGGTCATAACCGGAACATCCGTTGATAAAGAATTGAAAAAAGGAGAGATAAAAATAACCGTGATTGCGACAGGATTCCCCCACAGTAATGAAAATGGAATGCACTTCTCTTTCTCCAAAAACACGCCTGCGGCAAAGGAAAATGATGATGTGATACGGATAAGGTCAAATGGCGATAATAATAAAAATGATGGTGAAGTGGCAGAAAAAACAAAAAAGGAGGGCGCTACAGGTGGAGAAACATGGCATCTCCCCTCTTTTCTAAAGAAGAAAGATTGATATGTCTTACGATTTGGTAATTATAGGTGGAGGACCGGCAGGAACTTCAGCAGGTGTTTATGCCGCAAGGAAGCAGATAAAAACACTTTTGATAACAGAAACATTTGGCGGACAAAGTATTGTCTCCCCTGAGATTCAGAACTGGATAGGAGATATCTCAGTTTCTGGAGTTGAGCTCGCAAAAAGATTTAGAAAACACTTAGAGGCGTATGCAAAAGATCACTTGACGATAAAAACTTCTTCTAAAGTTACATCCATTCAAAAAAATGGCGACTCTTTTATAATAAAAGACTCTAAGGGCGAAGAAGTCCAAACAACATTTGTTTTTATTTCATCTGGTGCGGGCAGAAGAAAATTGGAAGGTATTGAGGGAGCAGAAGAACTGGAGCATAAGGGGCTTACATATTGTGCCAGTTGTGACGGACCATTTTTTGCAGACAAAGATGTTGTGGTTATCGGAGGTGGAAACGCTGGTTTTGAGACAGCAGCACAGCTTTTAGCATATACAAAGAGCGTAACCTTGCTACAACGCTCAGACAGATACAAAGCGGATAAAATAACTGTTGAGAAAGTTCTTGCAAACCCAAAGATGACAGGGATATTGAATGCTGGAATAAAAAAAGTGGAAGGACAGGATAAAGTAACTGGGGTTGTCTATACAGACAGAGAAAGTGGTGAAGATAAAAAACTTGATGCAGAAGGTGTTTTTGTTGAGATAGGTCTTATAACGCAAACAGAATTTCTCTCTAAAGATCTTTTGGAATTTGATGAATATGGAAGAATTGTTGTTGATCCAAAAAACCAAAGATCAAGTACAGACGGAATATGGGCGGCAGGAGATTGTTCAAACGGACTATACCATCAGAACAACATAGCCGCCGGGGATGCAGTAAAAGCCGTTGAGGACATTTACATACAACTCACAAAGAAAAAATAATCAGACGCAAAAAAAAGCGGCAGTCGTCCTTGACTGCCGCTACGGTCCCACAACGATTCCCAAGGTAGCGAAAAATCGTTCTATTTTTATTTTAATGGTTGATGGAAGATAAGTTGTGTGAATATGGCATTACTTCTGTGGATTTTCTCTCTGAGGAAATGCCCAAAAAAGATATATAATCTGTGGTATTAAGAACAACAAAAGCGTCTCTGATTCTCCAAACATGTTCGCCATGAGGATTGAGTGGATATAAAGGACAACAATCAAAAATATATTGGCAAAAATCACCGCAAGGACTGGTCTGTAAGACCTTTTTATAAATTTCTCCGAGATAAATGACATCACTATAAGAAGGTATGCAAGCGGATTTAGTATTATGAGAACTATGCCTTCAATTGTAGAAAACACGCCCTGCCCCAAGTCTGCGAAGGTGGCGATTGAGGAAACAACCAAAGACAGCGCAAAAACTATTATGGAAATCGGAAGACCTATTATTTTGAGTATTTTTAAAAACATAAATTAAATACCTGAGAAACTTGCCCTCATCCCCTTCTTTATTCCCTTTTCTTTTACATAATTAGCAGGGACTATCAACATATATTTTGCAGACTTGTCGGGAGAAAAAATTTCGGGAAATGTATGTGGTTCAATGCCGTATTCTATGTGAACGACATCTCTCCTTTTACCCAACCAAACCACATCTACAGAAAAAAATGTTTGTGTCGCCAAGAACCCATACTTTTGTTCTTTATCAAAAATAAGAAACACTCCTGAATCTTTTTTCAGATAATATCTGCCGTTTATGTGTCTTATTCTCAACAGTGGCGTATCTGCGACATCCACAAAAATCTTTGCATCATTTATGGTTACGCTTGAATTGTTTGTAACCGCCATGGTTGGCAAAGAAAAAACTGATGCCAAAAATATTGTGAATATGAGAGACAAAGTAAATAACTTCATATATGTATACAATATACACATAAAATGATAGTATGTAAAGTATGAAGTGGTTACATATCATAGTTGTAACAATCATAGTGGCGATATTTATCGCTTTCTTTTATATTATTTTTTATGAGTATTTTGTAAGATCGGATGAGGATGGCGAGGTTGTAGAGTTTGAGGATGGTGAGGTTGTAGAGATTGAGGAGATAGACCGCGACAAAGATGGGGGTACTGACTTCAATGAAGTTATAGATAAAACATCTGCGCCCAAAGAGGGGCAGGAACAACAAAGAGCTGTATTCCCTTCTCCTCTACCGAAATACAAGGAGTATAGAGCGCCTGCCGTGAGGACGGAACAGGATCGTGCCGCAGATTTAAAATTTGAGGATGACACGATATATTTCTCAGGAAACACAAATGTGCAGGAGTATATAGAGCTTTTTGAGGCGATAGAAAATTATGATAAAGCGATTAAAAAAATCGTCATAACCTC
The DNA here is from genome assembly GCA_028817035.1 of Candidatus Campbellbacteria bacterium. NCBI lineage: Bacteria > Candidatus Campbelliibacteriota > Candidatus Campbelliibacteriota bacterium. Next base: position 3,499 of record JAPPQH010000010.1, read on the forward strand.
TTGGGGTGGCGACACATATTATGGAAAACTGATTGGCGAGTGGGTTTATGACAATAAAATAGATGTTCAGGTGAGAAAAATATGTTTTTCATCTTGCGCGAACTATATATTCCCTGCAGGCGACAGAAAATACATAGAGGATGGAGCGCTTGTCGGATGGCATGGAAATGTTCTTGGGCTTGTCGGAGATGATGATGACTCGGAGAGTAGGAAAAACCAACTGTATCTTGATTTTACAAGGAAACAATTTATTAGGGACACGGAGTCATTGGATATAAAGAAGCGCAGAGAAGCGCGGGAGAATTTCAAAATCATTGAAGAGGATATTGTGAAAGCTCATATTGCTGAAAAAAGGCAGGAGCGGGAATTTTATAGAGTGATAGGGGTAGATCCAGATATCGCCAACTACTTCGGCAAGAGTAGGATAATAAGCCAACACGAACGCGAGATAGCACCAGGAGCGCGAGTCTTGGGACACACATTCACCATAAAAGATATGGAAAAATTTGGCGTGAGAGATGTGATATATCTTGGGGATGGCAGGTATCCCGAAACGCGCAAGATAAACGGCGAGATAATACTTGAGATAGGTCTTTAAAACAAAAGCATGCGGTATGGTCCGCATGCTTTTGTTTTTGTTTTTGTTTTGCTAATTCTTTAGAATTATACTTTCTTAGCATTTTGAATAATATCTATAAGAATCTCGTGGAAGACATTACTCATTGCTTCTGATTGTGCTGTTATACATTCATTTGGCACACTTCCATATGGCGTACAATCCATGAATTGAAGTGCTGTCTCCAATTTAACAAAATTACCATCATCTGTTTCGCCATAAAGAACAAGTTCTTGTATTCCGACTTCATTTCCATCAAAGTCAAAACCTTCACCCAACTTGCCTCCTATGCAGTACCCATTACCATAAGGGATTGCTATGTATTCATATCCATCTCCCTGAACACCCTCTTGACACTCTCTTCTTTCAACCTCTGTTATTATTGGAGGCCAATTTGAAGACTTAAAATAGTCATTTACAACAATCGATGGGAAAGTGTAACTAAACCCATTGATTTCTGTGCTGCCACCACTACTAAAATAAGTTGCGTCTCTGACACTTGGAACATCTCCTGGGACTGGATCAATAAGACCATTATCATCACCGCCCAATAGCGATATTGTTATGGTTATTATACCTGCCACAATAAGTATTATTGCTATTACTTTAAACATAATTAATTTATTTTAATAAATAAGCATAAATAAATGCTATCAAAAATCTCGGAATAAGGCAATTTGCATTATTAAGTGCCTTTGTTTATAATAACCAAATATGGTAAAAGTAGAAAAACTAAAAAACGGCTCCACATTTATCTTTGAGGAAATACCTGACACAAAACTGGTAACGGTCATGGTGGGAGTTTCTGTTGGTTCAAACAACGAAACAGAGGAAGAAAATGGATTGGCTCATTTTTTTGAGCACATGTGCTTCAAGGGGACTGAGAAATATAAAACACCTGCCGAACTTTTGAGTATCATAAGTACTTTAGGTGTTGCTAATGCTTCAACAAGTAATGACATAACAGATTATTATATTAAAGGTCTCGCAAAAAATCTTGAGGAAATAATTGATGTAACATCAGAGATGTTTATCAGGTCAAAATTCCCCGTTGATGAACTTGAAAAAGAAAAAGGGGTGATTTTACAGGAATACAATATGCATGAAGATAACGACTATTCAAAAGTTGAACAATTATTGGTAGAACAATTATTCAAAGGAACGCCTGCAGGAAGAGAAATAATTGGAACAAAAGAAAATATAAAGAGGTTTTCAAGGGATGATTTTGTCGCATTTTTAGAAAAACACTACAATACTGCTAATGCGATAATAACCATAGTTGGTGATGTTAAGTATGAAGATGCCAAAAGATTGACCGAACAATACTTCGCAGACATAAGGAAGGGTCCAAAATCAATAAAAGAGGAGATAAAACCTGCAAGAGATACAGACAACATAGTATTTAATAAAAAAGATAGAGAACAAATCACACTTAATTTAGGGGTTCCATCTGTAAAAAGAGCAGATAAAAACTATTACTCTGCAAAACTTTTAGCAAAAATATTGGCTGGGGGGTTCTCTTCTCGTCTATGGAAAGAATTGAGAGAGAAAGGAAGTTATTGCTATGATGTGTGCTCAATCCAATTCGGATATGCAGATTATGGACATTTTACAGTAGATACAAAAATAGAACCTGATAAATTAAAAGAAGTAATGAAGATAATAATAAGAGAATTGAAAAAATTAAAAGAAGAGGAAGTTGGCGCAGAGGAATTGGCGAGATTCAAAGAATCAATGATAGTGGCAGTAAATTTGAAGAATGAAAATAGATTCGGTGGAAGACCAAGAAAATATATGAGAGATTATGTTAATTTGGGTGTAATAGAGATGCCAGAAGAAACCATAGAAAAAATACAAAAAATCAATTCGGCTGAAATTAAAGAAGTGGCAAACAAATTACTAACAAAAGACAAAGTGAAACTTGCTGTTGTGGGACCACTCAATCAAGAATTAAAGCCCGAGATTGAGAGCATATTGAACGAGTTGTAATATCTTATCTTTCAACTGAAATTTCAGAAGACCTAATGTCAAGAACACCCTTATCTCTGAGAGGATTTACATACAATTTTGACAACGCATTTTCATCCTTTTTAAGATAATAATCAAGCCAGTTTTTTGTGTAGTAATTCTTTATGAAAGTTGGTAAATACGCACTATCCTTTTCTATTTTATCCCATCCAATCGGCATATAAGGTTCGCCCGCAAAATCAGTTTTTAGCACATCATCACCCACAGGTTTTCTCATATCACTTCTAACTTTACTCCAATATTTTTTACCATTTATGACGATAGGGTTGAGCTCAGAGGCGACAGATGGAAAATCTTCTACCAAATCATCATGTCTAAGATCCTTAACAGAGATAATCATTTTGTCTCCTACTGCCCTATTGTATGCGTTTCTTGCGACCGGCTGTGGGTTTTCATCTGTCGGAAGAACTCTTTCTTTTTCAAGGACCCATATATCTTTTGGATCGCCACCAGCAGCAACTACTGTGTTCCACATAATTCCGCGGAATACGGCTTGAACAAAACCATCCTCAGAACCATGAATTTGCATTACAGGTTTTCTGTTTCCTATCGGCTGTCCGTCTTCTGAAACACCTTCTCCAAATATACCCTCTGGTTCCCAGTATCTTGGAGGTCCATTATTATAGCCAACCGCTGTAACAACCTTGTCATTACTTGCTAATGAGAACTGTGCCGTCATTGAACCAAGCGATTGGCCCGCAACTCCAACACCTTTCAAATCTATGCTATTTGCAAAGAAACCACAAACAGAACTCTGTTCTTTTTGATCGTTGGATTCAAAATCGCTCTCACAAACATTTCTTTCTTTATTTAAGCTTTCAAGACCATCTATTATTGTGGCGACATCTGCGACTCTTTGAGTAAACAATCCAGCCATCATATCGCCAACCCTCTTCTCACCGCCCTCAACCCATTTCAAACCATCTATAAATAATAAACCGCCAAAAGTAAGTTCCGAAGATGGAGCGCTACCGTAGAAATACTTGAAGAAATTATTAATTACTTTATCTTCATTAATAAATAGGTTGTATGCCTTGTCTAAACCATCCTTGCCCACTTTTTTATAATATTTAGAATCTGGGCTGTCTAAGACATTAGGCAATGAACTGTCTGACGCAAAGCTCGGCGCGACTACTATATAACCATTGCTCGCTAAATACTCAGCAAACAACGACCAGCCGGCAGAAGTGCCACCCAAACCATGTGCCAAAACTACAACTGGGAAAGTGCCTTGTGCGATATCTGCTTCATATCTCGCATTAACAATTCTTTTTGAAGTTTCTTCTACAAGAGCATCAAAATTCTCGTCTGAAAATAACTCCTGAGCCAACTCATCTCTTGTCTTCTCTTTTGCCAATGATTTATCCATCTTTTCTTTTTCCTCAGTTGTTAGTGTAAATAGATAAGAACCAAGCGCTTCCATCGCTGACTGGCTAAACACTTTGCTCTTACTCTTTGACAAGTCCGTGAATGTGGCTTTCCTGCCTGAAGTATCCCCTTTCTCTATCGGATACCAAACATTTGTTGAAACTATGTGTCTATCACCTGCATCATTTATTTCTTTTAGGACTGCTTTGTATTCATCTGAAGCATGAACAGCGTTCCAGCCGTCAAAAGATCTTTCCTTGTCATGAAAGAAAAGTGGCATCAAACCAACATCAAATTTACCCCACTCCACATACTCTTTTAAGAAAGGTGAAGAAACTGAATAACCTTGTTCGCCATCAGACGAAACCTTGTTTTGAGAAGAATAAAAATACCAACCCGCAACCACAAGGACGAGAAGTAAAATTATTAATATCGTGTTCATTTTTGACATATGTTTATTATGCTATCTTTTTAATAAGAAAGCGGAAAGTAAAATCAATAATATTTTTATAGAAGTCCACTATTTTTTACGAGAAAACTTTTCAAGCAAAAGACCAAGTAGCCCGTATATTATTCCATTTACAACCACTACAGCAACAACTACTGAAGTACCAGAAGAAAACAGATTAAAAAACGGAAGCAAGACAATTACGCTCAATACAAAGGTATCAAGTAATTGACCCAATGGACTTAGAAAAAATATATTTGTTAATGTTGGGAGAGCGGCAATAATAACACCAATGAGGCAGGCAACCCAAAAATATTTCTTTTTTCTTGTCATCATAAATTAATTATATACATTTAATTTGTACACCTATAATTATACACCCATACTGTTAAATTACAAACCAAAAAGAAAGTCATTACCTGCTTAAAAGTTTGAGCCTGAGACCGTAGTAATCGTTTCTCTCTGGGTATTCCCCATCTCCTAAATATTGTATATTTTCAACCCCAAATTCTGCCATATCTTCCAAGGAAAGAATCCATCCTCCGTATTCACCATATTCTTCTTCTATTATGTTCGCTTTATAGTATGTCTCATAGTTTTCTGGCAACAAACCAAATACAGTTATGTCTTGATTTACACCTATTTTTTCATAAAAAACCCGCTCCTCTTCAATGTCCTTTTGTCTTTGCTGGATCTCATACTCAATCGACTCTTCAGCATCCATCCTTGCCAGTTGTCTTTGCTCCTCAGGTAAACTTTCAATCGCATCAAAAAGTGATTTTGTTATTGCTTCTCTAAACAATTCTTCACCTGTTTTATCTTCAGACAAAGCCAAAACATCATCTTGTATTGCAGAACCATGCCAACCCACAATGGCATCTTTTTCAATAAACTTATTCTTTCCAGCAGGGAAAATATAATTAGCACAGGAGGAGAAACAAATATCAATCACCCTTACATCAATACCGTTGTCAAACACAAAGTCACCCATTTTTATGCCCACTTTTGTAAATCCACCTTGAGAACGAATCTGTATCTCTCTTGGAACTCCTTCACTTTGAACAGCACTCAAAAGCTGATCAAAATCATTGTCACCTATAAATCCATCATAAAGCAACACATCATCACATACTTTTATTTCTGCATTAACACTCTCATTAAAACTAACTGGCTGCGACCAAAATTCTTCTTCACATGTTATCGCAGACCCTCCTCCGCCAGACCAAAAACCCACCGCAAAGACAATTATTATCAAAACAATAGCAATTATTATTCCAAACAATTTATTCATAAAATAATCATATCACCAAACCAACAACCTTGTCAATATTAAGAATGTTTTGATAAAATTAATCAGAGATGAAAACTTACCGGCACAATGGGTGAGTTGGCGGGTACATATTCTTCAATTTGGTTTCTTAAATTTTTTTATTGCCTTACCATATAATCTTACATTTTTTCCAATATCTTTTACTTCTTTTATATTTTCTTTTAAGATATTGGTTATTTTTTCAGCGTTTAACCTAAATTTAATTTCTCTATAATGAACTTCACTATCATTTCTCACTTCTATTTCTCCAACATTTTTGAAATTATTTTTTTCCTTAAAAATAACCTTTTGATCATCATATTGGTCTGCTACGCGTGCTTTTGAATTTTCAACAACCAATTTTATGCTTAAAACATCTATGACATCCTCATAATAGAAGACCAAAAATTTATTTGTATCTTTTGGATTTATAGTTAAATATTGGACTTCACCAGCATTAAAAATAGATTTATATAGAAATGATTTTAATCTATTCCCACAAAGCTTATCTTTTAATTCTACCATTAGGGGTCCAAGTTTTTTCTTATAAAATTTTTTGTTTTTTTCATAATCCTTTCTTTTTGAAGGAAAGACATCTAAAATCTTTATTACTATGTCCCCAATACCATCCATTGTTTGAAAAATATAATCACTATCCATTCTGTTTCTGCTATATAAGAAGATTTGCCACCATTTTCCACTTTTTACAGAATGGGCATCGCCGCTTTTGTCTATGACATCCTTTTTTGCCTGCGGATTGTTTTGATAATCTTCATTTAATCCTATTTTGGTAGCAAACAACCTTGCTTTATTATGACCTTCTTTGCGTACATTTCGCGCAGAATCTGATGACATTGCTCTTTTCTTTTTTGACGTTCCCATAAAAATTAATTTGATATGACTAAAATTTCATGAGACATTTTAATATGAGAATTTTTATTTTTTATATCTCTATTTTTTAAAACCTTTGATATTCTTGTTTCTCCCTGCCCCATTGTGTATTGCCATGAAGGATATTTTAACTTATATCTTTTATAATATTCTCTACTCTTGGAACAATTATTGTAAGATAAAATGAAGCCTCCTTTGTGGTTATTTAATAAATCTCTTAATAATTCATGATTAAAAGATTTGTGATGTATTGGGTTATTTCTTTCAGGATATATGCCATTAAACATTTTACTTGTTTCATCATCAGTCTTTAAAAAATAAGGGGGATCACAATAAAAGAAATCTTTTTTATATTTAAAAAATAAATTTTCAAAAGGCTCGCAAGTTATTTTTATATTTGCTTTAAAGTCCCTTACTTTCTCTATCATTTTGTTATATTTTGTCTCATTTAAATATACACTCGATGCCCAACCTATAAAAGAAGGACCATATGATAAATTATGATTAAAAAAGAAATAAGTTGCTTGCTCTAATTTTGTTAGCTTTATTTCCCCATTTTTCCATTCTTTTAAAATTTTTTTAATTTTTTCATACTCTAATTTTGTTGGTTTTAATTTTTTAAGTTCAGCATAAAGTCTTTTGGGTTGATTTATCTGATATTGCCAATAATTAACTAGAGGTTTGTTTATATCGCAAGCAATTATTTCAATATCTAATTTTTGCGCCAATGCTATTTCAATACTACCACCACCAAAAAATGGAGATATAATTCTTTTTACTGGTGGCATTGCTTCTATAATATGACCAACAGCCAAACTTTTTCCACCTGCATATCTAATCGGAGAAAGTGACAATCTCTTATACTTTGTCTTTTTGCTTTCAAGACATTGTAATAATCTTTTTCTCTTTTCTTCAAAGATATGCCTATTCAGCCTTCCCATATTCAGCATTATACTTCGCAAAAAGAACTGTGGTATGGGAAAATTAAATGTTTAGTGTGGAAGTCGTCAAAAATCTTACTAATTACCCTTTACCTTTTCTTTAAAAAGTGGTCAAAATCCGACTTATGCAATACTCGGATATAATGGTTAGAGCGTGATGTTATAATGATTACTATATGGAAGAAAATTTAAAATCAATTTCGCGCAAGGTAATTGCATTGGCAGCAACCATAGCATCCTTGTGCCTGCTTATTCAGGTAGCATTTCCTTTTCCACTTAGAACCATAGAATTATCAGAATTGGCAAGTAAGTTGCCTGAATTAGAGCGTTATTACATAATAGATACAATTTACACAATAACTTGGCTTGTAGCATGGATTGGTATTATTGCCATTCTAAAAGCGAGAAGCAGAGTTGTTGCTACTGTTGCGGGTATTTTAACATTTATTGGAATGTTGTTTGGTCTTGTGAAGAACGAATGGACAAACGCAATAGCTAATGCTCAAAGTATTGATGTAACAGCATGGTGGTTTTTGTTTAAAGCAATTGGAAATTTGAGCTTCTTACTTGTTCCTACGGGAATAATATTTGCGTCAATTGTGTTGCTTGGTAACAAAAGCAAATTAGCAAAAGTTGCTGGTGTTTTGGGGCTTACATTTGTCTTTCCTTTAGGATTTGGAATGTATATGCAATCTCTATTCCTATTTATTTTGCTTTGGGGACTGCTTTGGACACTCGTAGTTACAGCGTTATTGTGGGTATGGGCAATAAACCCTAGCAAAATTGAAGAGCAATAGAGTTAATCACTCCCTCCTACTCATCAAACAAGTCCTCCATGTTTTCTTTCATTGAGTAGTAATGGTCTTTGGTGACGATTATGTGGTCCACAAATTCTACGCCGAGGATACTCCCTGCCTCTACCAATCTCTTAGTTACATTTATATCTGCATCAGACGGCTCGCTATCATTAGAAGGATGATTGTGTGCTCCCAATATACTTGCCGCATTGTTTTTAACTGCGTATGAAAACACCTCTCTTGGATGAACCAAACTTGCGTTAACCGTTCCTATACTCACTATCTCTCTTGATATTTCTTTATTTCTTGAATCAAGAAAAAATATTATAAAATGCTCTTTCTGACTCACCCTGATATCAGCCAACTTCTCCCAAATCTCCTTTGGATCAACTGAAGTTATTGGATACCTGCCGCCCTTTAATCTTGCAGCCAACTCAACACAGGAAAGTATCTGGCTTATCTTCGCATCACCAAGCCCATTTATCTTTTCCAAATCAGCCCTCTCAATCTTATAATTCTTTTTGCTAAGAAGTCGCCATATCTCGCTTGAGAGCCTTTTAACATCCTTGCCCCTTATTCCACTACCAAGCAATATCTGCATCAATTGGGCATCAGAAAGTTGCTCTGCCCCTTTTTCTTTGAGTATCTCTCTTGGTCTATCTTCAGTTTCTAATTCACTAAATTTTTTTATCGCCATACAAAAACTATTGGTCTATGATGCCATACTCAGCCCATTGTTGCAATATGATTTTATTGCCTTCTATTATTAATTCACCACCTACCCCAAGCGCGATAGACAGTCCAAAGAAGAGCAAGGACGGATACTGTCAGTTGAATGGTTGTAATTGTGTTGTAAAAGATTAACTCTTTAATTCCTCCAAACTCTGGAGAAATTGAATACATTAGGTGTAGGTAAGTGAAAAGCGAAAGAACTGAAACTATTTTATAAAACCAAACCCTGGCATTTTCTCTTTTCGTTGTAGCAAAAAGAAATGCAAGTATAAAAAACAAATATGGTAATAAAACAATAAACCAAAACACTATCGGCGAATTACCAGAACTTAAATGTAAATCATATTCTACTCCAAAATAATTCTCTCCAAAAAAAATAACAGATACCCAAGCCAGTAAGAAAATTGCCAACAAAACTTTTATTAATTTATTTGTCTTTTCTGGGGAAGAAAATCTATAAATCAAAACAAACAATGAACCAACTAAAAGCGGTAGTGTTAGAGATTGGAGTAACAAAGTCGGTGCATAAAACATGACAGATATGAGAACCAGCAAAGGAATAGCCGCCAATACATCTATCACATTTTTAACAACTCTTGAATTCATATATATATTATACACACAACCACTCATCCCCTGTCAAGCACGCAAAACCTGCTTGACATTAAGCCAGTAATTTATGCTTTTATTCTCTAACAAGTACTTATATAGGTGACAATCAGAAAAGTTTAAAGGCAAAGATAGTTTATATAAACTATCCGAAAAAACTTTTTTGTTTTAGGAAGATGAGGAGGAGAAAGGTTTTTTCTTGGATAATGACTAGAATCAATATTGAATATTGAGTTCGCGCTTCGCGCTCACACTATTTTCACCTTATCTCCCCTTATTATCGGGGGCGACAGAAGTTCTAACCGCCTTATCTCCCCTTATTATCGGGGAGATAATACAACCACCGCGCCTTATCTCCCCTTATTATCGGGGTAGTTGTAATCTCACTGGGCCTTATCTCCCCTTATTATCGGGGGGCCACAAACCAGCACGGGCCTTATCTCCCCTTATTATCGGGGCTCCTTTCTGACTTTGTCGCCTTATCTCCCCTTATTATCGGGGGGATGCATTCTGCCCCTCGCCTTATCTCCCCTTATTATCGGGGTCGCTCGCATTCTATAATGCCTTATCTCCCCTTATTATCGGGGAAGCGTCAACACCCCCAGGCCTTATCTCCCCTTATTATCGGGGCGCAAAAGATAAAGACATGCCTTATCTCCCCTTATTATCGGGGATTTTACGCTTACAACAAGCCTTATCTCCCCTTATTATCGGGGGGTTATAAAAGGCATCTCGCCTTATCTCCCCTTATTATCGGGGAGTGTCATATCATGACTAGCCTTATCTCCCCTTATTATCGGGGTGAGATAATCCCACGGATGCCTTATCTCCCCTTATTATCGGGGAGTTAGTCCTTCGTTTTCGCCTTATCTCCCCTTATTATCGGGGTATATTCTCTCAGAATCGGCCTTATCTCCCCTTATTATCGGGGCAGGATTATATCGACCTCGCCTTATCTCCCCTTATTATCGGGGAAATACGATTACCGACATGCCTTATCTCCCCTTATTATCGGGGACATCTTCAAAAGAACACGCCTTATCTCCCCTTATTATCGGGGTGCTCTTTTTGTATTCATGCCTTATCTCCCCTTATTATCGGGGTTTTCAATTTTTAAGGTTGCCTTATCTCCCCTTATTATCGGGGAGTTTATCCGATTTCCCCATATAAATACTTGTTAAAGAACAAAATTAACAAACAAAAGTCATATCAAAACACCAATGTTTATTAACTACTATTTAATTATAGCATACTTTTATTTACTTGTCTCTATCGGTGTTGATAACCCAATCCTTTGAAACTCTTTCTGCTTCAATGTTAAAGTCGGTAGGTCCAGCAGAGCGACCATACAACTTATACCCAACTTTTTTAGGACGACCTCCAAGTGGCCTTCCGGGGATCGGAACAATAAACTTTTTGGCATCGCCCAATAAATACGCCCTCAGTGCCAATATGTTACCATGCAAAAGTTCTTGAAAAGTAACTATCTGCCTTGTTTGATGTGTATAAACTTTTTTATCAAGTAAGTCTTCTACGCCCTTAGTCGCAAATGCAACCAAATTTTTGTTATCCCTGTTAGTTTTATGTACTCCTTTTATTGTTTCAAAAATATTTTTTTCAATATAACCTCTGTAGGGTTCCATAAGATCATATACAAGTGATGGATAGTCAGTTGGTATATGCATAAATCCGTGGTATGGACTCATTTTGTGATAGGTTATATATCTCAAAATCACACCGCTGATTAACTTGGACACTGCGTTTAACACAGAGCTTATAACATTTTTTCTATTTCTTCTTTCTGATTCTTTGTTTCCCAATTTTGCATAATACTTCTTCCAATACCTCACCGCATGAAGTGCTTCTATAGATCTTAAGTCCTTTACACTTTTTGCAAATTTTATCTTATGTATTGTGTGTTTATTGTTGGGCAGAAGCCACTCCATTGATTTCACTTTTGCTAACAATAATTTCCTTGCTATATGTAAAGATTTTATTTTATTTTCTCTGAAAATAATTTGTTTAGTCAGTATGTCATCTATATTCGTTGTTGTGGTACCAGTAATCCATATAGCCTTTGACATATGCCTTCTATGTATGCAAATTGGTATGTTATATCTAATGCATAACTGTAAAAACTCTTCATCCAAAGGACATACAGCACCATAAAATAAAATTGAGGAAATTCTACTCCATGGAATATCAAGCACTCCGCCCTTGAATTTAAAAGTAGCCTTGTCTTTTTGCCAAGAAATATCGCTAGTATATGGCAACCAAATTGGTATTTTACTTTTTCCTGGCATTTTTACTTATAATATCATTAAAGGATTTTCTTGGCATGTTTAACTTTACTGGTTTGAAACCCATATCTTTGTATTTGTTCATTTCATCTTGGAAATTGGCTTTTGTATTTTTCTTATCTTTCTTAAACCAAGCCCTTAAACCTATAATCAAAGATGCTTGTATATCTGCATCTGATATATGTCCACAGCCCTTAAATGGGCAAACAAAAATTCCAGAGTTTCCTGCTGTCTCGTAAAACTTTTTCCGTTCCTTGTTATCATATTTCTTGAAGAAAGCGTCTTTTATAACTGGATGGTCTTTAAAAGACTCGCTGTTTAATTTAACATTCTTTTCATTTTCTACATCAAAGATTGGAGGTCTTGCAAAATCTTGTATAGATTTTATTAGTTCTTTTGTTTTCATAGCACCCTTCTTTTTATCTCCCTCCAAAAAGCCATACACTTCTTGCCCATTATCTATAGTTGCTTTTATATATTTACTATTATTGATTCTTTCCCACTCCCAAGAAACTTCTTCTGTTTCCTTCTTTTTGCTTGCTTTCTTTTTAGACTTTTCATTTTGCATATCTCTTATAGTGTACAAACTTCTCCAACATTCTGTACATACATAACTTGTCCCGTAAGCACTTTTATGAACACCAATAAAGTTACTAGTGCCCCATACATGCTCTCTTGTCATTTTTTCTGACGGATTATTTTCTGTTGCAACATCCGCAGTTTTTACTGTTTTATATAAAGCAGTCAATCGAGAGCTACCCGTCTCAAAGTTACTTATTGAAAGCTCATAACTTGGTATCGCATTATACCGAACAGCCACATCATGTATACGGTTTTTTAATGAACTACTTATTGATTTTCTGATTTCTGCAAGTTTTGTATTAGAGGATGTAAAGGTCGCTGCTTTTTGTTTTTCTTTGTTCTCTTTGAATCGCTCTCTGACTTTCCTTATTCCTTTTTCATAATCAAACCAAGAAAATAAAAGTTTTTTATTTTTAATATCTATTAAAGAAAAGGCGAGACCATATTCACCAACATCTATGCCAAGATACCTATTCCTTTCTTCAAGCTCTGCCTTTATTTCTTTTTGTCCCAAATTCTTTTTTACCTTTAACTCAAATGGAATAGAGATAAAGATTTTGGAACTACCCCTCACTTTATTAAAAACTGGCTGATCTTTTGACCAGTCAATTTGATAATCTTCTTCTCCTATAAATGAATAATCAGAAATTTTTACATCAAAATCCTTATTAATAGAATTGCCAAAAAATGGAGAAGATTCGTTCAAAAATTGAGTTTGGTATTTTGAACTTTGGATCTTAAAACCACAATTAATATTTTCAACTGGTATAAAGTTCTTCTTCTTTGATGGGTCCTTTGTCTTATCTGATAATTGTAAAAAGTCTGTTTCTGTTTTTGTTTTAGATAAGTTTTCCTTTTTGGCTATATACCAAAGATTATCTTTTTTATCAAAAACCAGAGGAAAATCAGCACCAGAACCCATGGGCTGAACAACATATCTTTCTTTAAATATTTTTTTGCTTAATATATTTAGCGTTCCCTTCATTTCTGCAAAGAAATATCTTTGCAAAATTGTATTAATTTTATCTCCATCCAATGTCTTACCCTCTTGTAATTTTAGATATTCCCCAGCTTCTTCAAAACGTTTAGTTTTAGAGAAATTTTTTAGAAAATCACTTTTACTGACACTTATCTTTTTATAGTAAGTAATTAATCCTATTCTAATCTTTTCAAGTTCAATAGCATCAATATGTTCTCTTATATTTTCTAATTTTCTTTTCTTAAAATCAGGTCTCAGTAAATCAATTAATTTTGGTATTGAATCAAAAATTTCTTCTATATTTTTACCTAATTCTAACTCTTTCCAATTTCCTCTTCTCTTATACTTTGTAAAAACTTCTTTCTCCTTAAGTCCTTTAATATCAATGCCTGTTGTTGTTGTGATTGCCTTTTGAATTATATTCTGTGCCCAAGGGGTTGAATCTTTGTATAGATTGTTTAAAGTATCAAATCTTCTTAACAATGTAATTTTTTCATTCTCAACATCTTCATCTTCAATTTTCCTTAATTCTAAATCATTATCTAACATCTTTCTTAATCGTTCAATTATATCCAAACCATCTTTGTACATTTCTTTTGAATTCAATATTTTTGTCAAGTGCTCTTTTTTTCTTATACCAGGAAAAGTTGGAAATTTTGGCAATGTCGCAAAAACTGATTTATATTTATTTCTCTCTTTCTTCAATTCTTTTTCTTCCATCTCTGGATTTTGTGCTTGTATAAATTTATTTAATTCAACACGAAGATCGCCTAAAATTCTTGAGTATATATCAAATGATTTCGCCAATAAATTAGTTTTTATTGATTTATTTAGATTTATCAACTCATTTGTTAAATTTTTTAATCTATCAATATTTTTATTATTTTTTTCTTTGATAATATCAAGCAAAGTTTTTAAATGCTCTTCATGTCCAGGAACCCCTACATCTTTGCCATCCTTATCTTTTTTGGTATATCCAAACAAAACATGGTCTATGTCTTCTTTTTGATTTTCTGTATTACTTATCCAAGAACTTAATTTACCGCCCATCGTTGTTCTATATTCTGCCCAACTTTTTGCCATATATGGTGTTTCGGGTAATAATTTTGCACGGGACGATAACCATTTTAATCTTTTTTCTAATTCTTTTTCTTTACCCTTCCATAAATCAGAGTTAATATTTAATATCATTTCTTTTGCTTTATCTATATCACCTTCACGAACCGGTTTAAGGAATTTATTAAAGGCATAACTTAGTGGGTTATGATTGGTTGCCATAGCCAAAAAAGAGATTGGGTTTTCGCCATACTTTTTCCTTACTCTGTCTATTAAATCCTGTTCTTTAACATCTTCTTTGGCAAACTCAAAATCTGGGTGTATAAACAACGCACCTTCATTATTACCTTTTTCTATAAAACTAACTCCAAAATTTTTTGACCAAAATTCTTTTTGTTTATCTGCTTTTATAGTCTCGCCATCCGACTTACAAATCCCTTTGTATATCTGTTCTGTGTATTTCCTAACCTCTTTTCTATTTTTTATATATATACTGTGCTTAAAAATACCTGTTTTACCCTTTAATTTTTCTTCATTTTTATCTTTTGATAAAATTCCTTCAATTCTATCTTGATTACCATAAAATATATTTTTTATTTCTTCTTCTCCAGATTTCTTTCTTACACCGCCAGAGAGCCTTATTTTATTATTAAAAGAATCAAAATCTATTAAATCAAAGAATTTTAGATCTTTCTTCTTCATATCCTTCTTGACCTCATTATTAGCACTGTCATCTATAAAACTCTTTATTTTAAATACATTGTCATGAAACACACTTCCAACTCTTAGAAAATCAAGATATAAATCAAATAATGAATATTCTCCTCTGCCATCTTTCAATGTTGTTGCATTAAACTGACCAACTTGACCTTCATAATCACATCTTATCTGATTCATAAGATTTTCTGTTTCTGATTCATCCTTAAATACAATTGGAAATTTTATTGTTCTGATTGCCTTACCACCAGTATATTTTAACCTTCTTAGATGAAGTTTATAACCTGTCATTCCCTTGTATTTTCTTGATCGTTTTGCTTTCATATCAGTTTATTTTAGCACAAAGACTTTTATTTTGGAATAAAGCGATATAAAAAAAAAGCCCCGAGGCTCGAAGAGCACTCGGGGCGTAATTCGGTTAGAGGAGAAACGGTTTATTCACCATCCTGTGTTGAGTCAGCATCCTGCATCAACTTCATAAACTCGTCTCGCGCAACCTCGTTTTGTTCCTGGTTGCGTTCACTATAACCTTCGTTTGCAGCATCTCGCAAATCACTCTCTGCAGGACCGATTTCAGGTGTTGGAGCTTTGTCATACTCTCGGACTTGCTCCTCAAGCAGAGGATTTGCGGGCTGTATCACCGTTTTGGGTCGATACCCCATTTCTACCTGTGAGTAGATAATGGCTGCCGCAAAAAACACCATCCAGAGACCGATGCACCACTTGTTTGACCAAAGTACATCGCCGACTGGAGACGCTCTTTCGCTTCCGTCAACCATTTTGGGGTCTGCTTGCTCCACTTGGTTCGCCATCCTGCGCCAAATAGCAACTGCCGAAACAATCACTACAAGCCACAGAACAACTTTGATAAGAGCAAACCCAAAGACTGAGATGGCAGTGATATCCATAACATACCTCCTTTACTTTTCTTGGTTCGATTCTGCCATGGCGTTGTTGAGTGTGCCCATAAGGACTGCGGGATTCTTAAATCCCTCGAAGGGCATTACAAAGACACGACCATCTGGATTTTTGGCGAGTGTCTCCATAATCTTCAACCAACGCTGAGTGACAAATGGTTCACTCACACTGTCAGCAAGTACGCGATTGACAAGCGCTTGAGTTTCTGCCTCCTTGAGGTCAACCTCCTGTTGTTTTTTAGCAACTTCAAGGGCAGCATCTGCCTGTTTCAAAGCTATCTGCTTTTCAGCTTCAGCTTTTTGAATCCCGATTTCGCGTTCTTTTCTGTTTTCCTGAGCAGTGACAACGATTTGGGGTGGCTGAATATCAGCCAAACCAAACCTTATGGTCGTGATAGGAGTCGATTTCAAACGCTCACGAATATCCTTCACAAGCATAGCAGAAATTTCGCTTCGGTTTTCCATCACCTGTGCGATACTGTGCTCGGCAAGGATTGAGCGGACTGCTTCACGAACGACCGGCTGTCCATAGGTGTTGTAGACCTTTGCCATTGAAATCAGTCGGACACGATTGCTTGGTTGTTGGTCGGCAGTCACACGACTAAAGACCTTTTCAACATTTTCTTTGTCAGAGCTGATTGCAAACACGCCACGCACATCCACATTGAGGTTCAGTTGGTCCTTTGGCATAAAGATTACCATCTGTTCCAAAACCGCATGGTCTGATGCCTCAACGAGGATGAGAGAGTCACAGTTCCAACAAAAACCTTCCAGCCTAAACTTTGAAGGCTGTATGATCTTTTCTTGAAGACCAGACTCAGTCGAGAGTTTGCCGACATGGGCAGGTGGCACTTCAACTCTCTCGCCACACCCCCCCATGGCAAACATGCCCAGCAAAATTGCCATCATTGCAATAGTTTTTTTCACGAGTTTTCCTCCTCTGTGTAAAAGGTTCAAAACATGGGCTTTCTCAAGCCCAATGCTATTTTATAGAATAGCATATATATTGAAAAATATCAAGTACCCATATTTATGGCAAAAACCCTTTTTGCAACTCTTCGGTTTGGTGGCACAAAGGCACTTTGTGTGGGTGGAGTTGTTGGTCTTATGTTATGAAAAATTATATTGATAGTTTTTTTCTTGCGGTTTCAAATAGAGTTAGAGTTTCGTCAGACAAAATGAAAGGTATGAAACGCTCTTTGTCTTCTTCGGCGAGTCTCGGAAGTATTTCAACGCTCCACACTTCAAAACCTAATATCTCCCCCTCTTCTACGACAAGCGCCTCAATAGGTTGTGTGTGTGTGTATGCGTATTGCGCTCTGATGGTGTTGTTTATTAAACCTGTAGTTGTGTCTATGGAACGCTCTGCGCTTTTAGTAAGAAAAATTAGTTCGCTTGAGTCAATGTCAATTCCTGTTTCTTCTCTGCATTCTTTGACGGCTGTTTCCTCGTAGGACATCCCTGGTTCAACATGACCACCCACACTGGCATCCAGTCGGTCTGGATATGTGTCTTTGTTTTTTGCTCTGTGTTGAAAGATAATTTCACCTCTCGGAGTAAAAAACCAAATATGCACTTCTCTGTGGAGTAGTCCCTCTTTGTGTATCTTTGTGCGATTTTCAAGACCAATAACTTCGTCTTGCTCGTTCACAACTTCAAGCATCTCATTATTGTTCATTAGGGTAATTTTAACACGGAAATTTTTACCTCTTAACGAAAAGAAATTGCTCTGTGGGGAAACCCGATCACTCGGCGAGATTGAGTTGCCACGAGACGCCGTAGCGGTCTTCTACCCACACAAACAATTTACTAAAGCCGTAGTTGCCTAAGGGCATGTGTTCCCTGCCTTCATTACAGGGTTCTTTGTGGATATGTCTGATTTCATCTTCACTGTCACACTCAATAAAAATGGAGGTTGCGGGTGTAAATGAGAATTTGTGGTCTGCGGGGTTTTCTGATGCCATGTACTCAGTGCCAGCGAGTGTAAACAGTGCAGTTTTGACTTGTCCTGCGACGCCCATTGGCTCATCGCCACTCCACCTTTTAATGCTCTTGATTTCTGAGTTTGGTATAAGTGATGTGTAAAATTTTAGCGCTTCTTCTGCCTTACCACATTTATCACCAACAAACATAAGGAATGTTTTTGTTTTTTGCATAGGGATAATTATATACTATATTTTTTTAACAAACATTGTCTGCCTGTTTTGACTTTTGTGACTTTTATAAATAAACAGCGACCTTGTGACCCTACGGGGAATCGAACCCCGATTTTCGCCGTGAAAGGGCGATGTCCTGGCCGTTAGACGATAGGGCCAATGATAAGATTATACTCTAAAATTATAAACCCTTCCCAGTTATGGGAAGGGTTGTGACCCAGCGGGGATTTGAACCCCGATTTTCGCCTTGAAAGGGCGATGTCCTCACCGGTTAGACGACAGGGTCACGGTTGAAATTGTAAACCCCTCCCATTTGCGGGAGGGGCTGTATGCAAGGTGAATCACTTCCTGCGGAGTTCCTTGTTGCGTTCCAAACCAAAAGCGACCTCTGGCGGTAGCGGTAAATCAGAAGGAAGTCCGCATTGATCACAAAAATCCACCGTGGGTTCGTTTTCCTTCAAGCATGTGGAACACTTCCAACCTTCTGCGCCTGCAAGACACATATCAGTACCTCCGTTGATTTTTGCAAAAGAACTTTGGGGTTTAACCCATTTTTATATGCTATCATATCTCCCAAAATATGTCAAGTATAAGAAAAGCCGATAATCAAGCCCATTACCTTAACCTAAATCTTTTAGTATAATTACCATGTTGGGCGATTAGCTCAGTTGGCTAGAGCGCTCCCTTGACGTGGGAGAGGTCACAGGTTCGAATCCTGTATCGCCCACATTCTCATATTTACATTTACACTTAATTATCATATTATATTATTTATATGAATAAACAAAAAATTCTATTGGTTTTAGTTGCTTTGGTTGTCGGAGTTGTGGGCGGTTTTGGCGGTGCTTATATGTTTGAATCTTTGGGTGATAAAAACCAAAACAAATTGATAAAAGATTATTACTTGGTTGAGAATGCTGTTGGTGTGAGTCCGCATGGCTTGAGATTGAGGATGGATAAGGGTGATCAGACATTTATACTTGTTGATTTAAGAAGTCAGGAGGAATATGAAAGAGAGCACATCACGGGTGCGATAAATATCCCTGCATATAGTGATAAGTTTACAAGTGCGTATCATGAGGTGGAGAGGATTGTTGGTTCTTTTAGGGAGTTGCCAGAAGACAAGGAGATAATAACATATTGCTATAGTGTTCCGTGTATGACGAGTCGCAGAATTGGAAAGCTACTTGTTGAAAATGATATTTATGTTAAGCATCTTAATATAGGTTGGAATGAGTGGAGATATTTTTGGAATTTATGGAATGTTGAGCATGAACTTGCAGATACAAGTCCAGAGCAATATGTAACAGAGGGTCCCGAGCCAGGTGTCCTTGAAAATGCAAATCCTTTCCTTATTGACACAGGATGCACGGCAGGTGAATTTGGGTGTTAAGGTTTTATGAGGTTGTTCGCTATTGAGACAAGTTGCGATGAAACTGCTGTTTGTTTTTTGGATGCGGTAGAGAAAGATGGTGGCGATCACAAGATAGAGGTTCTGTCTCATATATTAATCTCACAGGCAGAGAAACACGCTGAATATGGTGGCGTGTTCCCTACTCTTGCGAAACGCGAGCATGCTAAAAATCTTGTTCCCATCACTTTGAAAGCGCTTGAAGAGGTGGGTGTAGAAAAGGTTGGCGACAGGGTTATGGATAAAAATGATGAGGAGAAAATTGGAAAAATTCTTGAACGGGAGGAGGAGTTAAAGGAAAGTTTTATTGAGGAAATTGCGAAGTGTGGGGTGCCTGATGTGGATGCTATCGCTGTTTGTGTCGGTCCTGGTTTAGAGCCAACCCTTTGGGTGGGTATCAATTTTGCAGAGGCGCTTTCTGTTTTGTGGGATAAGCCGATAATACCTGTGAATCATATGGAGGGACACATTGTGTCTTCATTTTTTGATAACAATACTTTGAAAAAATTTCCTATGCCGTTGCTTTCGCTTTTAATTTCTGGAGGACATACAGAGCTTGTCCTTTCAGAGAAACAAAATGATTATAGAAAAATTGGTTCCACGAGAGATGATGCTGTTGGTGAGAGTTTTGACAAGGTGGCGAGGCTTCTTGGTCTTTCTTATCCAGGGGGTCCTGAGGTGGCAAGGTTGGCAAGTCTATCACGCACAAGGGCTAAAAAGATTGATGTGAGATTTCCACGCCCAATGATAAAAGATGATGGTTTTGATTTCTCTTTCTCTGGTCTTAAAACAGCGGTCAGGTATTTTGTTGAGGGAAAAAATTTAACTGATGCGGAGAAAGAAGATGTTGCTTGTGAGTTTGAGGATGCAGTCACAGAGGTCCTTGTGACAAAGACAAAAATGGCTATTTTGAAACACCGACCGAGTGCGCTTGCCGTTGGCGGTGGCGTGGCTGCAAACAAGAATATAAAGGAGGCTATGACAAAGATGGTGGCGGAGCTTGATTTCCCTGTTTCGCTCCACATACCAAAACCAAAAGATGCGACTGACAACGCGATAATGATTGGTCTGTCGGGTTATCTCAACTCAATGCAGAAAGATTATGGAATGGCTGTGTATGAGATAAGGGCTGACAGTTCCCTCTCATATCTAAAAAACTGAGATTTACAAATTAGGAAAAACTAAATAAATTGTATATTATATAGATATGGACGAGAAATTTTTGTCACCTTACGACCCTAAAAAATACGAGGGCGAGATTTATAAAAAATGGGAAAATAGCGGTTATTTTAACCCTGACAAGTGTGTAGCAGATGGTATCACAAGCCCTGATGCAGAGCCTTTTTGTATAGTTCTTCCCCCTCCAAATGTAACAGGTGTTTTGCATACCGGTCATGCTATGGTTGTTGCGGTTGAGGATCTTTTGATTCGCTACAACAGGATGAAGGGAAAAAGGACTCTGTGGATTCCAGGGACAGACCACGCTGCCATCGCGACACAGGCGAAGGTGGAGAAGATTTTATACAAAGAGGAGAAAAAAACAAAGGAGGATTTGGGTAGAGAGAAATTTTTAGAATTGGTTAAAAAATTTGCAAAAGATAATTACAACACAATAGTTAGCCAGATAAGAAGGTCTGCTGCATCTCTTGATTGGAGTCGCGAGGCATACACACTTGATGAAAAGAGAGAGAAAGCAGTTTATACCGCTTTCAAAAGAATGTATGATGCAGGAATTATTTATCGTGGTAATCGCATAGTTAATTGGGATCCAAAATTGAAGACTTCTGTTTCTAATGATGAGATTGAATACAAGCAGGAGGTCTCCCCTTTTTATTATTTGAAATATGGACCGTTTGTTATTGGAACTTCAAGACCAGAAACAAAGTTTGGTGATAAATATGTGGTTGTTCATCCAGATGACAAAAGATACACGGAATACAAGCATGGACAAAAGATAAGTGTGGATTGGATAAATGGAAAGGTTGAGGCGACAGTAATAAAAGATGAGTCAATTGATATGGAACTTGGAACAGGTGCGATGACTATAACCCCATGGCATGATGAAACTGACTATGAGATAGCAGAGAGGCACAATCTTGATAAAGAACAGATTATTGATTTTAGGGGCGTCCTGCTCCCTATCGCCGGCGAGTTTGAGGGGATGCATATTAAAAAAGCAAGGGATAAGATAGTAGAGAAATTCAAATCTCTTGGTCTGCTTGAAAAGATTGACGAAAAATACGAGCATAACATAGCGACAAATTCAAGGGGTGGTGGGATAATTGAGCCACAGATAAAAGAGCAATGGTTTCTGGGGCTTGAAAGAGAGTTTGTCCTTGAGAAGTCAAATATAAAAGGGGTTAAATCGGGAGATAAAACAACGCTCAAAAAAATATTGTTGTGTGCTGTTGAAAATGGTCAGATAGAGATTTTGCCTGAGAGATATTCAAAAGTTTATTTTAATTGGATAAATAATATAAAAGATTGGTGCATCAGCAGACAGATATGGTTTGGGCATCGCATACCTGTATGGTATAAAGGTGATGATATACATTGTGACGCTGTTGCGCCTAAGGGTGATGGATGGGAACAGGATTCTGACACATTGGACACATGGTTTTCTTCTGGGCTGTGGACTTTCTCAACACTTGGATGGCCAGACACAAAAGAAAAAGATTTTCAGGTGTATCACCCTACCTCAACCCTTACGACTGGTTATGATATTTTAATTTTTTGGATTGTTAGGATGATACTTATGAGTGGTTTTTGTGTTGGCGATATTCCCTTTAAGACCGTATATCTGAATGGTCTTGTGAGAGATGAAAAAGGAAGGAAGATGAGTAAGTCGCTTGGCAACGCCATCAACCCTATTGATGTGATAGAGAAATATGGAAATGATGCTCTTCGTTTTTCTATTCTTGTAAGCTCTACCCCAGGAAATGATCTGAATTTTTCAGATGACAGAGTGAAGTCGGCAAAACATTTTGCTAACAAGATATGGAATATAACAAGGTTTATTCTTTCAAATATGCCTTCAAATTATGATTTTGAAAAAGATGTGGAATTTACAGACAAAGATTTGGTGCTGCATAAAGAACTTCAAGTCCATATAAAACATGTTACTGACAATATTGATTCTTACTCATTTCACCTTGCGGCTGAGAAGTTGTATGCTTATGTCTGGCACAATTTGGCGGATGTCATAATTGAAGAAAGCAAGGAGGTGTTGAACGGGCAGGACGAAGCCGCAAAGCAATCACGGGCAAGGGTGCTTTATGAAATCCTTACCACAAACCTTAAAATGCTCCACCCGTTTATGCCGTCTATAACTGAGGAAATATGGTCTTCCCTGCCTCATAAAAATATGGACTTGCTTATGGTTGAAAAATGGCCCAAGTTGTCATAAATTGTGATACAATTTTTAATAAGTAAGATTTTTTAAAATAAATATGAAAAATAAAAAAAGCAAAAAGAAAAAAGGGTTCAGTTTTTTTGAGTTGTTGACTGGGACAAACGAAGACGAACTGGAAGAGGAACTAAGTGATGAAGAAGAAGTAGAAGGGGGTGAAACAAGCAGGGCTTTACCTCAAAATGAAGATGAGGAGCGACACTTGCCGGTTGATTTGATAAACACGCCAGACGACATAATAATCAGAGCAAATCTTGCAGGGATTAACCCCGACAATATAGATCTTTCAGTATCAAGAGAGGTTATTATAATTACCGCGAAAAATGCAAGAAAGCATGAAGAACAAGAATGTGATTATTTTTATCAAGAATTATATTGGGGAACTTTATCAAGGACTATTGTTCTGCCACAGGAAATAGAGGTAGAAGATGTTACTGCAGATACAAAGAATGGGATGCTTACCATTGTGCTTCCAAAAATAGATAAAGATAAAAAGACAAAGGTTAGGGTTTCTAAGAGATAAAAATAAAAAGGCATCGCCTCCAAAACCACTTGTGGTTTTTTCAGCGATGCCCGCCCTTGCGTGCGGCTATCCGCTTATGGGATTCTCCTGCAAGAGTTGTTCGCAGTAGGCTGCGACCTGAGGGTCCCTCTTTCGCATCTCCTGCCTATCGTCGGAAGACAGTGCTCTATATGTGCGAAGCAACTCCGTGTCCTTCTGGGGTCTTATCAACCACAAAAGAAATGTCTCCATGCTAACTGAACGGTCGTACTCTATGGGCTCTACAGCCACACTAGAATCCATCCCTTCTGGGATGTGCTCTACAGTTTTCATACCTTTTTCCTCCTTTTGAAGAATGAAAAGTTCAGTGATGGACAAACTGCCATCTTCTATAATGTTACTACAAACTCTTTAATTTGTCAAGTAGTTCCAAAAATGAAAAGATCCAAGCGGAATGCTTGGCTCTTTGGTTCAACTGCAGGACGAGAAAATGCAGACCGCAGCATCAGCGATATAAACGGTTGTTATCAAAGCGATGACGGTAATCAAGGACTTGTCAAAATCGTCAAAACCTGAGTCTTCTGAGGTATGTTTTTCATTCATACCATTTACCCTCCTGTTTTGAAAAGATTATTCGGCAACGAGTTGCCTTCTATTATTAAGTATAGGGTATATAAATGTTGGTGTCAAATGAAAAGAGCCAAGCAAATGGAATAGATTGGAATGTGTAAGTCTGACCGCAACGAGCCTGCGAGTTGCGTCAAGCGTTCAAATAGTGAAGTAATGGGTTGGAGGGCGTGAAACTTGACCTTTGCGAGCTTGCGAGCAAAATCAAGCGAGTGGCGAAGCCACGAGCGATAATAAATAAGGTGTGCCGAGAGTGGGTCTCGGCGTCAAGTTTCTAAACTCGCTATCGCTCGTTAAGAACTTCCTGCCCAAATTTGCGATATAGCAAAAGTGATAGATTGGGAGAGAATAAGTCTGACCGCAACGAGCCTGCGAGTTGCGTCAAGCGAACAGCGGAGCTGTTCGCGTTAATAAATAGAAGCGAGTGAAACGAGCGAGTGCCGAGAGTGGGTCTCGAACCCACGACCCCTTGTTCTTCAGACAAGTGCTCTACCAACTGAGCTATCTCGGCGGATTTTGGTT
Source organism: Candidatus Campbellbacteria bacterium (assembly GCA_028817035.1). Taxonomy (NCBI): domain Bacteria; phylum Candidatus Campbelliibacteriota; species Candidatus Campbelliibacteriota bacterium. Next base: position 28,416 of record JAPPQH010000010.1, read on the forward strand.
AGTTCTCTTTATTTTCAGGTGGAACGACAAGATTGTCAATCACTTCAACAACGGCTTTATATCTTTCTGTTTCATCTTCTATTTTTTCTTCAACACTTTCAACTTTCTGTTCAAATGCCCTGAACACATCTATTGCTGGGACAACAAAATTTATAGTTCCGTAGTAACCAAAAGCAATCACGATTATAATAAACAAAAAACGAATTATGCTCCCTATCGCAGTGGATCTCCTGAGAGCACGCAACAATCTATAGTTCTCACGAGATAACTTTATGTTTTGTTTCAATAGTTTTTCTATTTCTTCGTTGTTCATTTTAATCTTGTTTATTCCGAACTCCCTGGTCTCCCTGCCAGGAATCGAACCTGAATCTGATCCTTAGGAGGGATCTGTTTTTCCCTTAAACTACAGGGAGCTTGATTGTTATAATCCCAACGCTTTCTTCAACGCATCTTCATCAAAACCTATAATCATTTCTTCACCAACAAATGTAACCGGTATGTGTGCTTGACCGCTGCGTTCTGTTAATTCTGCCCTCTTTTCTTCGTCTTCAAGAATGTTGATTTCTTTGAAATCTATTTTATTTTCTTCCAAAAAATCTTTCACCTGAACACAGAAAGGACAGGTTGGGCTGCTGTAAACTTCTACTTTTTTATCCATATTTATTACTGATAAATCTTAATTTAATTGTAATAATATAGAAAGTATACCACTTTTAGAAAGAGACATCAAAGGAATATGTGCTGTCTTTAGGAAAGGTTTTTGGTTTATTATCGCCATTTTTCCTCTCTTTCTCATATATGAGAATGAGCTTTTCGCCCTCACCTGATATATTCAAGTAATCGCGGATTTTCTGCTCACGGCTGAATGGGTTTTTTAGGTTTTCTATTTCCGCCATAATTGATGCGTTATGCTGGCTTGTTTCTATGAGTTTGTTGGTATGTACCCTGTCTATTCTCCACGCATATATGGTCTTTTTTGCGGAATCTATAAGTGAAGGAAGGAGTATGAGGATAAACAACAGCAAAACACCATAGTGGAAGATGCTGGATTTAAAGAAACTGCGTTTATAAAATCTTCGCCTTAATGTCATACTAATATGATATAACAAAAATGCTGATTAATGTGATATAATTAGGAAATAATAAATGTATTAAGAATACTATGGAAAAAATGAGAAAAATAATAGCGACAATAATAGCGATATTGCTCGCGATAATAATGATAGCTTCTTTATTCCTGCCGTTCTTCTATTAATATTTGCAGTATTTATAGGGGGGTTGACAAGATTGGGGTTGTTTGATATACTCAAAAATAGTACTGCTCTTTCACAAAAAAGGAGGTAAAAGGCAGACAAAGAATTTATGTTTTGAAAGGGTGCCCTTAGGTGCCCAAAATGCCACTCGCAACCGTGAGTGGTCCCACAAACCAACAAAAGGAGAACGGTATGCAAAAGCAAACCAACCCTGCCCTGGGTAAAGAGGGCACCACCCCCCTTCGCGTTCTCGTCATTGATGACAGCGAACGCCACCAAAAGAGTGCGCGACTCACCCTCGCGGACCACGATCTCACGATCGTTGGGACTTACGAGGAGGCAGAGAAGATCCTGCTTCCTGCCATCTATAAGGCAGGTGGCCCGAAGGTGGAGGAAGAGATGGAGCGTCTCGGTTTTAGCACTGACGTTAAGTCATACAAGGACTGGGAAGAGTTCCGCAAGGTCCAGAAAGAAATCGCCAAGAAGCTCTTCCCGACCTTTGACGCAGTCCTCTGCGACCTGCTTATGCCAGTGGTGCATATGTCGGTTTTGAGGGAGCAGAAGAATGAGGAGTATGCCGGGGAGGAAATGCCCTTCGGCTTCAGCCTCGCTTTCCAGGCAGCTAAGCATGGTGCGAAGTATGTGGCGGTTGTGACTGACACCGGTCATCACGACCACCCTGCATCCGCAATGCTTGACCCCCTAAGTTTTAAGGTTCAATTCACAATTACCGGCTTCCATCGCCATCGCGGTGTAACAACTGGCGACAGATATGGTGCTGCTGTAGGTTTCTACAACAGCCCAAAGATGGTGGAAGTGGAAGGGGTATGCCATGCCTGCGACGGCACTGGACAACGGCATGACAGCGAATACAAGTGCCCGACCTGCAGAGGGTCTGGCAGCGCTCGGGGTAAGGACTGGGGGTGTATCCTCAAGAAACTCCTTGCCGCTGGCGAGACTGCCTGACACCTCCGACGACGACCACACGGCCGCTCAAGAGCTTTTGCTTGCGAGCGGTCGTTTTTATTTTAATCTTGGGCTTGACAAGATTGGGGGTCTTGTGCTACAATTAAAAATAGTACTGCTCTTTCACAAAAAAGGAGGTAAAAGGCAGACAAAGAATTTATGTTTTGAAAGGGTGCCCTTAGGTGCCCAAAATGCCACTCGCAACCGTGAGTGGTCCCACAAACCAACAAAAGGAGAACGGTATGCAAAAGCAAACCAACCCTGCCCTGGGTAAAGAGGGCACCACCCCCCTTCGCGTTCTCGTCATTGATGACAGCGAACGCCACCAAAAGAGCGCCCGACTCACCCTCGCGGACCACGATCTCACAATCATCGAGACGCATCAGGAGGCGCTTGTGACCTTGAATCGGGAAGATTTTCCCAGGCTTTATAGCAAAAAGGTGAAGGAAGAGATGGAGTGTCTCGAGCTTAACCCCGATTCATATGGGAGTCCGAGTGAGTATCTTAGGGCATGTGACAAGGCAAGGGAGGAGATTGTTAACAAGCACTTTCCACCCTTTGCCTTTGATGTCGTCCTCTGCGATCTGTTCATGAAGCCAGCGGCAAATATAGTGAACACCATGGATGGTAGAGAAAGCTTGAGGTGGAGGAAGGAGAAGTTTGCCCGAGAGGAAATGCCGGCTGGTTTCGGTCTTGTCCTCATGGCAGTGGACAACCCCTTTCATAGTGTGAAGTATGCGGCGGTTGTGACTGATACCAATCACCATGACCACCCTGTTTCTGCTATGCTTGACTATGTAACCCATAGTCAAGGAGAGAAACCTCGCTTCAAAATCAACGGAGCGACGGTAGGTTTCTACAACAGCCCAGAGATGGTGGAAGTGGAAGGGGTATGCCATGCCTGCGAAGGTACTGGGCAAATTGACAGCGACTACGATTGCGAGACCTGCAGAGGGTCTGGCAACGCCCGGGGTAAGGACTGGGGACTCGTCCTCAAGGACCTCCTTGCCGCTGGCGAGACTGCCTAACGCCTCCGACGACCACACGACCGCTCAAAAGCTATGGCTTGCGAGCGGTCGTTTTTATTTTAATCTTGGGGTTGACATAAGAGATTTAATATATTATCCTTAATTTAGCTGAACTTTTCAAAAAGGAGGAAAGATATGATTGTTAGCGTCTACATCGTGGACCATCGGATCCACAGGGCCAAAAGGCTCTGGAAACTTTCTGGCTGTGGGAATCGCAAAGATGCCTTTGAACTACTGCCTGCCGAACCGTTTAATTCTATTGAACGGACTTGCGAAAGGGTGAAGAATCTCAGACCAAATGTGATATTGGTCAATTATGACCTGGGGCAAGGTCGGCGTCTTAATGGCGTTAATGTTGTTCGTGCTCTTATCATTGAAGGGTATAAAGGTCACATCGTCGCAAACTGTGCCAAAGGTGCTGAGAGATTCGGTCCATCTGGTGTGAAAGTGGATGGAGATACAAACAGAAAGCCTCGTGGTTTGTGGAATGCACTTGAGCAATCTCGCAAGTGGTATGATAAAAATAGACCACTGTTAGAGGTACCCTCAAGTCCATCTGCTTGATCCCACCCAACGAACGACCTTCCGCGGTTATAAAAACTGCGGAAGGTCGTTTTTATTTTGGTTTCTTTTGAGTATCTGTCTAGATCTTAATCTCCGTGGAAGATTGAGAGCATCATCCTAAGAACATGGTCTGGGAATGAGGAGTCGTAGTTCTTCCAACTGCTGTATTTGTCTAATTTAATTTTTTGTGGAAGGACATCAAACAATCCATAAACTGCAAATGGCCCTTGTTCTTTTTGAACTTTAACAATTTCTGCATACACAACATCATATAGGTCGTTGTAATATTCTGCTCCTTCTATGAGCAACTGTGGGTCTGTGGATTCTGTGTGTGTGCTTATCGCGTGTGTTATGTCCCATTCTTTTATGGTGTTTAAGATTTTTCTTGTTCCTGTGAAGTTCTTATCATCAACCCAGTTTTTATGTGTGATTTCCTTGTATTCATACATATCTGCTGTAAGAACAATTCCTTCGTCACGGAGAGCTATAACAGTAGTCGCGTCACCGTCTCCTGGTCCAAAGTGATATAAGTCAACTTTTTTGTCACCTATGTTTATCGTTCTTTGTGTTGTGAAGGTTTCATCTACTTCTGGGACATCACCGAGTGTGTTAAGGTCAAAGATTGGCTGACAATTTACATGACAATACACTCGCGCATCAGGAAAGATGCTTGTTCCTCCTGCATGGTCATAGTGTTCGTGTGTAAGAGCTATGTGAGATACTGGTTTGTCCGTTAGTGTTGCTACATAACTTTTAAGGGCTTCTGCGCGTGGGTCGTTAGATGGATCTGTGATTAAGACATCATCGCCAGAGATTACAATAAGACTGTTTGTGAAAAATCCAAACCAACTATAAACCCCATCAGTAAGTTTCTTTGAGGTTGGCTCTGAAGGGATCATTGGTTCTGAGTGATCGTGTCCGTCATCCATTTCCTTTCTGTCTTCAGAATAATAGGAATCATCTGTTTCACTTGTGCTGAAAAATATTGCTATTATGACAAGCACGACTATAAGTAATATGATTATTGTTTTTGTATTCATGATAATGTTAAAAATTCTTACTTTTTATTATGTAATAAATCCTATCACAGCAATCAAATTTTGTTAAGAGTCCTTGCCTCTTATCACTTTTAGCAGGACATCATGCGGTATCTGGACCCGCCCTACTTCTTTCATTTTCTTTTTCCCCTTTTTCTGTTTCTCGCGGAGTTTCATTTTTCTTGTTATATCACCGCCATATAGTTTTGCTGTAACATCTTTGCGAAGTGCTGATATGGTCCTTGAGGCGATTATCCTGCCGTTTGCCTGTGCTTGTATTTTTACCACAAACATTCGTTTTGGGAGAGATTTTGATATGAGCTCAGCAAGTGTTTTTGCTTCTTCCTGTAGTCTTCTGTTGGCGACTATTTTTGTAAACTCGGGTGCAACAGATCCAGCAACCAGAACATCAAGACGGGTTACTGATGCTTCACGGGGTTCGTCTGTGGCGTAAGAGAAAGACGCATAACCAGATGTTATGCTTTTTAATTTATCAAAAAAGTTTCGCATCAGTTCTCTCAGTGGCATTTTAGATGTTATTCTCATTCTGTCTTCACCAAAGGATTCTGTGCTTTCGTGTTCAACCTCATACTCAAAGAAAAGTTTCATTACTTCTCCGACATAATCAGAGGGGGTGATGATTGTTATTGAGACCCATGGCTCTATTATTTTTTCTATGAGATTGGTATCAACAAAATTCTCTGGAGAATGAACTTCGTATGATTTGCCATTTTTTTCGTATATAACATAACGGACAGTTGGCGGAAGAAGTATAAACTGAAGATTGTTTTCTCTTTTTATTCTTTCAACCACAACTTCAAGGTGTAACATTCCCAAAAAACCACATCTGAAACCTCTGCCGAAGGATTGTGAGTGTTCTTCCTCAAATACAAGGGATGCGTCTGACAGGTGCATTGTTCCAAGTGCTTTTTTCATAAGGCTGAAATCGTTTTGATTTTCAGGGTATATTGAGGTCCATATCATTGGTTGTGGGTCGTGATACCCAGAGAGGGGGTTGCTTTTGTCATATTCTTCCGCTGCGGTGTCCCCCACTTTTGCTATTCCTGTTTCTTTTATGCCGGTTACTATGTAGCCTATGTTGCCTTCTCCGATACTTTTCATTTTTGTTCTGTTTGGGATAAATACACCTACTTCCTGTGCTGCAAAAACTTTGCCTGCTATTTTTAGTTTTAATTTGTCTCCTGTTTTTACAAATCCACTCATAACGCGAACATAAAGAATCACTCCTAAATGGCTTGAGTATGAGAAATCAAAGACCAATGATGTGAAGGAATCTTTATTTTCTGTTTCTGGTGATGGTATTTTGTCTATTATTCCATCAATTAATTTCTGAACGCCTTCTCCTGTTTTTCCAGACACAACAAATATGTCTTCTTCGTTGCATTTTATGAGTTCCATTATTTCTTTTTTTGATTCTTCTATTTGTGCGTTTTTTGAATCTGCCTTTGTGAGAACTGGGATGATAATTAAATTGGATTCTTTTGCTCTATCAAGTGTTGATAAGGTCTGTGCTTCTACTCCCTGCGTGGAGTCAACCAAAAGTAAGACGCCTTCAACTGCTGCGAGTGCGCGAGATACTTCATATGAAAAATCTATGTGTCCTGGTGTGTCTATCAGGTTCAGCGTGTATGTTGTGCCGTCTTTTTCATAATGCATTTTTGCTGGTTGCATTTTTATGGTGATTCCTCTTTCTCTTTCTATATCCATCTGATCCAATACTTGATCTTTCATTTCCCTTGCGCTTATTGTTTTTGTTATTTCAAGCATCCTGTCGCAGAGCGTGGATTTGCCGTGGTCTATGTGCGCTATGACAGAAAAATTTCTTATGTTTTTTATATTACTCATCTTTTTATTTTACTCTGTGCCCACAACAAGACAGGTCTCGCTGTGTCCAAAAATTCCAGCAATTCCCTGCTTCTTGAGATAAATAGGATTATAAACCAAGCCACAATCCCGACTATCGCCGCTATGAAGCCGTTCATAAACACGCCTATGAATGTGTTTATATCAAAGACACCGTCTAAAAGGCGCAATACCACATAAGCCGACAAGCCAAACACACCGCCCGCTATTGCGCTTTTCCAGAACGCAAGCCACACATCTCTTGATATCAGTTTATATACTGCGTTTATATATATTAAAAGTATTGACATCTGTATCACGGATCCAATCACAAAGGCGGCTGGTAGAATTATGATTTCAGAACCTGGGACATCAAGGATTCTGAATGCTGCTGCTATGCTTTGACTTATTTCGTTGTTCGCCTCGTAAATTTTTAAGAATAAAAGACCTATTGATACAGAGACTATTGTTGATAGAAAACTTGATACCACTGGGATCATTGTTTTGTTTGAGGCATAACAAGCCCTTATCAACAAGAGCGATATGCTTTGTGTGATTATAAAGATGGAGAATATCGCAAGTGCTGCTGCGGTCAAACGGGTGTCATACCAATCAAACTCACCAGATCCCAAAATTATCCTAACTATGTGTGCGCGAAGGACAACAAAAAAGGCAACTGCTGGGAATGCCCAAAAGATAATATGTCTGAGAGCAGTTTGAAGTCTTTGAATAAATGTATCTATTTTTCCTTCTATGAAGAGTTTTGAGAGTATTGGAAAAGAAACAACAGAGTAACTTACACCTATGAGTGTTAATGGGACTTGTCCTAAGTTATAAGCAAAAGAAAAGACACTGATTGATCCTGCGCTAAGCAAAGATGCGATACCTATGAGAACAAAAAGGGTTATGTTGTTTGCGGATAGGACCGCTGCACGCGGGAATGATGTCTTTATTACCCTTATTATCTCGGAATCAAACTTAATTTTCGGTCTGTAGCGTGGAAGTGATTTTTCAGACAATAGAAAGGGTATGACAAGTGCCATATGGAAAATTGCGCCAAGAACAACGCCGTAGACAACACCCGTTATTCCAAATATAGGGTTTAGGAAGATTATGCCTAAAATTATTCCTAAATTATAAAGGACTGGGCTTAAACCAAATATTATAAAACGATGTTTCAACTGTGCAATGCTTGAGAAAAAACTGGAAGCACCAAGAAAAATTGGCTGAAGTAAAAGCAGGCGAGAAAGTGCTATCACATTTTCACGGACATCAGCATCAAGTCCTTTAAAAACTATATCTGCTATTGCGGGCATAAGAATATATGCCGCTGCAGATATTATTATCAACATTGTAAGAAAAAATGAGAATGTGTTGTCTATAAACTCTTTGAATTTTTCTTGTGATTCTGCGAGTTTTCTTTCAAAAAAAGGAAGTAGTGCGTAGACGGACATAAAAGAAACAAGTAGCGCAAAAATTATGTCGGGTATGCGAAACGCTGCGAAGTATATGTCAAGAATTTCACCTGCACCGAATATATTAGCAAGAAGACGATCTCTTGCGAACGCCATTATTAAAGACAGCAAAAACATGCCTGTCAGTGCATAGGATGCGAGATGCAATTCAGATATTTTTTTATGAACTACCGAAACAAGAAATTTTCTTACCATTTTTTTATTTATTATATGCTTTCAATGAGTATACCAAAAAACACACCTTTTTATCAGTGTGCTTTTTGGCGCTTGATCTATAAACCGGATTCTGTATCTCTTGCGAGACAACGATTATTTATCTGGGATCTGCGTTACCGCAAACCTCATGCGACACTCCGCCAATTAAGACGACACGGTCTTGCACCCAGATGGGATTTTTGCCGTTTCACCTCGTATGTCACCATACAAGCTCACCTCAAATGAGGTGCCACATATCTCTCGATTTGTGGCGTCTCTGCTCGCATCCCTCGCTTTGCAGCGGACGGGCGTTACCCGCCATCCTGCTCCGAATTTCTTCGGGGGTGTCCGGATTTTCCTCATACATCACCTATGTATGTACGCAATCGTTCAACCAAGCATTTACATTATATCACTTATTCTCCAAAAGTGAAATACCCCCTATTGTGCCGCCCTTTTGAAGCCCAGATCTTTCAAAAACGCCTGCGTTTACTTCAATGACATAAAGCGCTGGCTCATCTGGTCTGAAGACTGTCGGATAGGTTTCTGGCTTTACATCTGTTTCAATATGGACGATATTGTAATCTGAATTTATCCAAATTATATCAATTGGAAATCTGGTGTCTTTCATCCAAAACCCCCAAAGACCTTCTTCCTCAAAAACAAACAGCATTCCCCTATTTTGTGCGAGTGAATCTCTTCCTCCCAAGCCAAGAGTTCTTTTATCTTTAGTGTCTGCAATTTCTGTGTGAATTGTGAGGTTGCCAAATGATATTGGTATGGTTCCGTCTTCCCTATTTCCATTGGGGTAGAGGAAAAAGCCGAGTATAAATAATAAAGCAATTATTATTATAATTATGGTTTTTTTCATTGGGATCGTTTTTTATTATTTTCTCTTTCAACCAAGCGAGGTAAAAGTGAAACCATAACTGCTATTATAACAAGCGGTATGATGATTATGAGGAAATTGCTGGCTGTGGTGCCATTTGTAAATATCATAGATATCCCTGTTCCAGAATAGACGAGAAGTGTGGTTGAAATTATATTTGTTATAAATGTTGCTGAAACATAAGGAATGAATTTTAACTCTTTTATTGTCCCCAGTACCAATGACAGAGGTATGTAAGGCAAGAAAAGTAAACGGAGTATTGCTACGCTGATAAATCCGTGTCTACCAGTGTGGACTGATATTTTGTTAAATATGTGTGATAATTTGCCTTTGTTATTTTTTTTCCATTCATATACTTTTTCACTAAACAACTTGCCTATAAAAAAGGCTATTGAAGCGCTTATGGTTGCTGAGATTATCGCTATCACTACTCCCCACCAGACACCAAACAAAACTCCTGCGAGAATTGTGAGGGCTAACGCTGAAAATCCCACCATGGTCAAAGACACATAAATGATGACATAAAAGAGTGCTGATTCCACCATATTGTCGCCAACGCTTTCAATAAATGATACAATCATATCTTGTATGCTCATAAAATCCACTCTGGAGATAAAGAAGAAAAGGGCAATTATCACTAATACCACAATGGCTGTTATTATTTTTTTACTTGCATTTTTCATTAAAATAAATATATACTATATAACAATATGATACCTGATATCACAGAAATGATAGCAAAAGCAATGAAAGAAAGGGACTCCCTGAGGCTAAGCGTATTGAGGGATATAAGGACCTCAATCACAAATGAGTTGGTGGCGAGCGGGAAAAAGCCCACTGATACTTTGCCGAATGAAGCGTTAGAAAAAATCATAAGACGGCTTCTAAAACAAAGGAATGAAGCGCAGGAGAAATATGAGGAGGCAAATGCGCAAGAAAAAGCAGAACTTGAACGAAAAGAAGCAGAAATATTGAGCGAGTTATTACCCGAGCAGGCAACGGATGAAGAATTGGAAAAAGTTTTGAAAGAGTGTGTGGAAGAGATTGGTCTTTCATCCCCTGCTGATAAGGGTCGTGTGATAAAAACTGTTCTTGAAAGACTTGCAGGAAAAGTAGATGGAAAAAGAGTGTCGCAAGCACTTAGTAAGATGGGGGACAACTAATCATTTAGTTGTTCTGCCTTTTTGTTTTAGGCGTTTGTGCTATACTGCCTCTCATGGATCATTGCGTCACCTATAATTTTTTCCACTTGCTCAATTTTTCCACTCAACTTAATACCCTTTACTTTTTCAATATGTCTCAAAAAGTCGTGGAGCATAATAGATTTAGAAAGCATTATGCTTGTCTGCTTATATAATTCTTCCCCTTTGGATAAATAAGATTGGTTATCTATTTGGTCAAGTAGAAATAAAGTTTCTTGCGAAAGACTCTCAACTATCTCTGTAATTCCCAACATACCTTCTGTATTGTAGAAAATCATATCTGCATTTGCATCAATTTTTTTATATAAGTCTCTATTGTGCCTCTTCTCCTTTTTGATATTGTTTATATAGGTCTTGTTGAACTCTTTGGCTTCTTCGTCTGTCTTTATGTCGCTTTCATACAACTTTGAGATGTAGTCAAAGAGTACTCTGCTTCTATGAGCCAGTCTTTGCTTGGAGAAGTGCGCATCTTCTTTTAGCTTCATCTTTTCCATTATAATTTCTTTACTATCGTTGAGGTCTGCAAGTTGTTCTACTGTTTCTTCATAGTTTATTTCATCGTTTTCCATCATACCCTCCAGCTTTTTTATCTCTTTGATTTTTGCACCTAATTCCAATAAGTCTTCCTTGTCGTGTTGGTATGGAATTGAATTTATTTTTTCCTCTGCCTTTGCATATATTTTTTCTAATCTTTTGGATAACACAGACATCCCATCAATTGATTTTCCAGACAAAATACCTTCTGGCTGTCTCTCCAGTTTTTCATTATATCTATTTATCGCCCCACCAAGATTTTCTTTTATTTGTTTAGAAATAGGGAGTCCATTTGATATATAATCATTAATCACTTTTGATAGGTTTGGTGAAGATGCTTCATATTTTTCGGTTTTATTATTTTCTTTTAATAGACTTGCATATAAATCATCAAGTTTATCGCTAGTTGTCATAGCGCCTATGTCTAACATCATAATCTCTATTTTTTCTAACCTATAATTTTTATACTCTGAATCTTTTTCTTTTAACAGACTTGCCTGACAATCATACAATTTACTTAGTGTTGTGGCTTTTAATTCTTCCACTTGTTTTTCGGACATTTCTTCTAGAACGGAAAATGATAGCGGTGACAGTGAATCTATCACGATTTCATTAATTTTTTTCTCTGACATTTGCTTTATCATATCTTCCAATGCTGGAAGTGGTTCTGCCATATTAATCTTCTCCACACCAAAAAATGCCATTTTATCCGAAACATTTTTCGCAACCTCAGAATTTATAAGATCATAAAATTTCATTTTTGATTCATTTATCTTGTTCAAATCTTCTTGGCTTGGGTATGCCTCGCCAACGTCAAATGGAGAAACTGAGCCTTCACCCACATCTGTTTCTTCCCCTTCACCAGTCGGTGACACTTGTGGTGGTGCTTGTGGGGTCTTATCTTTCCCTTCACCGGTTGGTTGTGCTTGTGGATTTGTATCTCCAAGTCTGTTTGATGGGATTCTCAAAGAACCTTCGCCTAATCCTGTTGGCGGTGCTTGTGGTGGTGCTTGTGGGGTCTTATCTTCCCCTTCACTGGTTGTTGGTGCTTGTGGGGTCCCATCTTCCTCTTCACCGGGAAGTATCAAAAAATCTTTGCCTAGTCCTGTTGGCGGTGCTTGTGGAATTGTCTTTTCAAGCTCATCTACTGTTGCTTTCTGTTTCGCTGCCTTTATTGCTTCCTGTCTCGCTTTATCTTTCTTTGCGCTTGCTATTATTATTTTTATTACTCTTGGTGACATTCCTTTAAATAATGCTTCTAATTTATCCAATACCTCTGACTTTCTCATCAATTTAACCCTCGCCATATTTTCATTAGCCAACTTTTTCGCATCCACACATAGACCTTCAATTTTCCGACGAGTTTCTTTATCTTCAATAGTATCGGCAAGTTGAACTATTTCATTTAATTTTTCCAGTATTTTAAAATCAATCTGATCTGCTGATTCAATAAATCGCCTAAACACCTTCCACTGGACTCTTATATCTTCACCTTCTCTACTTTTATAAAATCTCTCATCCATAATTATATATACTACATTTGTGTAATTTTTCTTATATTATCTTCAACCTCTTCTGATGGACTTCCATATCTTTCAAGTGATTTCATAACAATGAAATCGGCTATCTCCCTATCCCCTCTATCTACAAACTTAACATTCATAGAAAACGGTTTCTTGGGATGACCGCCAGAGAGAATGCGAACTGCGGCATTCAGATTTTTCATTGATATGAGATCATAAGCAGAGAAGGATGGCTCCAGTTGTTTTTCAAGAATCTCGGCGTCCTCATTTCCTATCCTAAAACTCACTATTGTTCCGACATTTCCAAAGACAGCACCTTTTATCTTGTCGGACAGTTGTTGGACATACTGGTGGGCTATCATCAGATTCAATCTATACTTTCTCGCCTCTGAAAGTATTGTTGATATGGTGTCGGTGGTGAAATTCTGAAACTCGTCAATATATAGATAAAAATCTTTTCTTGATTCTTCTGGGATATCTTCGCGAGCAAATGCAGCAAGTGTGAGTTTGTTTGTTATCATCATTCCGAGTAGGTGTTGATTTATTTCCCCTATACGACCTTTTGATAATTTTACCAGAAGAACATTACCTTCATCAATTATTTTTCTAAAATCTATTGAGGAATACGGCTGTCCCATAATCGGACGGATGTAGTCATTTGCTATAAAAACATTGAATTTTGAGGTTATATATGGCGTTATGTTGGAGAGTGATGCCTCACCTGTAACCACTGATGCCTCTTTCTCCCAAAAGTCAATGACGATGCCCGTCTTGGCAAGAGATATTTTTCTCCTACGGAATTCTTCATCAACAAAAATACGCGGAAGTTCTATGAGTGTTGAGGGTCTTCCCTCTTCTGATTCCATAAGTAGCAACAGCGCGTTTCTCATGTATTGTTCAAACATTGGACCCATTGTTTCTTCCGAAAAGAGTGATTTGAATATATTTAATATTTCGTTTACTATAAAAGTTTTTTCCTCTGGTCTTGAGTGGTCGTATTCGAGCATATTGAGAGCAAATGGTCTTTCCAAATTGTCGGGATTAAACAAAATTGTGTCTTCGCTTCTGTGCTCTGGTATTAGACTGGAAAGATCGTCTATCATGTCACCTGCGGGATCAAGAACGCACACACCTCTTCCTTCATATATATCTTGAACCACCATACTTTTTATGAGACTTGTTTTACCTGTTCCTGTCTGTCCGATGGAATAAATATGTCTTCTTCTGTCTTCATGTGACAGTCGGATTTCTTTTGTTCCATCTTTGCCTACATATTCTCCAAGCAAAAGTCCTTCGGTTGGAAGATCGTGTGGTGGTGCAACTGTTTTGTTCTCTTCCCACTCAACAAGCCTGTGTCTATCTGTAAATGTGGGCAAGTGAAAGATACTTACCAACTCGGCAAGGTTCAGACGCATCCTTTTGCTTTCATCAAAAAGAGAGAAGGACAAGTCAGAAGCAAACTTAGATATATCTTTTGCCTTCTTTACCACAAACTCATTATAATTTGTTCCTAAAAATTGACCGAAGCCGCTTGAAAGAACATCAAAAAGGCTCTCTGCGGCGTCTTCTGTTGTTGCAGATGCACACACCCTAACAACAACATCCAGTATCGGCTTTTCCACCTTTGCTTTCAATATTTCTACCTCATCCTGATTGACTTCTGGTTGCTGTGGTACCTCCCCTTTTTTCTTATCTTTAGCACCAGAAAAAGAGGAAACGAGAGAATGAAAAGCATTTTCTGCCTTGATTGCTTTTTTCAAGGAAGAGCCCTTTGTTAATCTGCCCAATATACGATGGACTGTACTGCTGTTGCTTTTTGAACTTTGGCGGACAATTACTTGCATCATAAGACCTATGTTTTTTTGCGAAGCGCCTGTAAAAGTGTTTAGTATCGGAAGAAAGGTGTCTTTTTCAGTTAGTTTATATGTTCGTATTGGAATTGAGAAATGCTTTTTTGTTTCTACATACCCTCCAACTGCGTGCGATTTTTCACTAAAAATAGTGTAGTCATTTGTCTTTACCACTTTTGCTTCTGGAAATATTCCCTTTATTTGTTCTTCTGTAACATCTTCTTTATCTCTTGCAACTCTTATAAAAAATTGTAAAGATGGTTTTCCATAAGGAAGCGCCATTTCAAAAGCAAACACGCTGTTCACCGCAGCAAGTGCGTTGAATAACTGTTCGGATCTTGCAACCTCTTCTATTGGATTTTTTGTTTCTTTTTGTTTTTCATCCCTATATATAGATACAGAAAGAAGTGTCATCTGAAGAGATTGGGCAATCATCTTTTTTTTATTGATTTTGCGGATAAAAAATAAAAAAAGAATTATCAGACCAAGAATAATGGCAGACGCCCCCGCTATTATCAGAATTAGTATTGGATTTGAAAGAAGATTCAACATATTACTTGTTTTTTTCTTTTATTATCCCCTTTTTGACAAAGTCATCATAAAGAAAATCTGCAACGACATCATGAAACGCATCAATAACAAAAGGGCTTTGTTTGTTCAGTTCTTTTATAAATTTTGCGCTTATTTTTTCATTGTTTAATAGGTCAAAAATCTTTTCAAGTTGTTTCGCGGTCTCGCCATCTATATCTTGTGTGTAGTGTTTTGAGTTTTGGTTGGTTACATTGTTATTCACAATAGGTAAAGATTTGCCTATCTGTTTATTTTTCCACGGATTCTCAATTTTTATTTTCTCAGATTCCAGAGTTTTTTCAATTTTTTCTTCTCCTATGGATTCCAAGTCAAGCTCTATATCCTTCTCTTCACCACCGAGTCGCTCCTCTAATCGCCCTATCACCGAGTTTAGTATGTCCTGTTTTTCAAGGGATGCTTTATCGCTTTTTGCCATTGCCTTAATTATAACAAATACAGGTAATATTTTAATAAAAAACTATAAAATTAAGTTGATTGTTCTGTTTCATCGGCCGCCTCTTCCTTTGTATTTATATGCCTAATGGTTCTATTTACAAGCGTTTTTACATCAATAAACCTCTTCTCCTTTGTTGAGCCAAGCACGGTGACTATGAAAGGGTTTGACACACCAGGGGCAAAGGAAAGCACGAGATTGCCGCCTGCCTGATCTGTAAATCCAGTCTTGGAGGAAAATAGGAAGGGTATGTCATCGGTGCTTATGTTTGTGTTCCTCGCCTTTTTGGGCAAACCGCCTATGGGAGATTTAACTATTTCTTTCTGTGATGTCGCCTCCGAAAGAGATGGGAATTCTTTTATAAAGATTTTCATTAAAATGGCGACTTCGTAGGCAGAACCATAACCTCCGGCTATCGCAGGGGTCATATCAAGCCCTGTAGGGTTCAAAAACACGGTCTGAACAAAGCCAAGGTCGTTCGCCTTTTTGTTCATCAGTTCAACAAAAGATTTATACTCTCCGCTGTTCTGAAAAGATGCCTCCTCAGCGCTTCTTGCAATCGCGGAGACACCGTCATTTGATGAGACAACGAGAGAGTAAGCAGAAAGGTCTTCAAGGGTCCATTTTTCTCCCACGCGGAGATTGCTTTCACCTTCCACATCTGTATCTGATTTTTTAATAACTATTATTGAATCACTGGAAAGGTAGTCATAAGCGGTTATCACCGTCATCAATTTTGTTATGGAAGCAAGAGGCAGAGGCACTCTCTCATTTTTTCCATAAAGAACCATATCTTTATCAATATCATAAACAACAGCACCAAGACCTTCTATGTTTGGCACTTCAAGGGATGGTATTCTTTCTTCCTCTTCAGATTCAGCTAACACACCTTCTGTTGTGTTTCTTTCAAAGACAACAAAAAATAGAGAAGCGACAAACACCACTATCAATAACCCAACTGCGAGTATAAATATATTTTTTCTCATAAATTATTCTTCTGATTTGTTCAAGCTCTCTTGTCTTTGATTAAGTAATTCTTGCAATTTTGTTTTCACACTTTCGTATTCAGGAAGTTCTTCTTTGCTTTTTACACCAAGATGTGAGAGAGAGTTTATGCTCAATGTATATTTTGGAGTCCTTTTGTCTTCTCCTGATTCTGCCCTTTCGATAAGACCTCTTATAAGAAGTTTTCTAACTATGAACTGCGAGTTAACCCCTCTTATGTAATCAATGGTCGCACGCGATACCGGACCCATATAGGAAATGATAGCAAGAGTTTCGGCACCTGCGTTACCAATTTCACCTTTTAGTTGTTCTTTCCTATATTTTTCTATTATATCAGCGTTATTTTTACCAGTTACCAAGGCGATTTTACTACCACTATCCACAACAGAAATGCCCCTGTCTTCATATATTGCCTTTATTTCACTTATTGCTTCTTCTAATTCTTCTTTTTTTATGCCAAGAATTTTTGAAACCTCATCGCGTGCCATTGGCTCACCAGTATAAAATAAAAGTGCTTCAAGTTGTTTTGTTATATTATTCATAAAGATTTTGGAACCATACTTATTTCAACAAATAAATCATCCTGCGAGACCAACAGCATATCCTGTTTGACCAGTTCAAGAAGTGCGAGAAAAGAAACTACTGTGTCGTAACGATTCTTTCCTATCTCTGAAACAAAATCTGAAAATGTCGTCTGTTTGAGTGTGGTTGTAATGCGCTCTGTTATTTCTTTCATCACTTCTTCAAGTGTTACTGTTGCACGAACAACTTTCTTTGGCAGTTCTTCTTTAACGGTATACTCTTTGTTGGACATGCCATAAACTGCACTTAACATTTGATTACTGCTCACAAAACTGTCGGGAAAAAACACAACAGTTGCATCTCTCATTTTTTTTCTTTCTAATGGATAAAGAAAATTTGAGTCATAATCAGCAGAGATCTGTTTTGCAATCTTTTTTATATGAGAATATATTTTAAGACGCCTTTCCAACTCACTGACATTCTCCTCCTCTTCCTGAGTAAGTTCAAAGAGAGGAAGAAGTGAACGGGCTTTTATCAGCATCAATGTTGCTATTATTACTGATGTTTCTGCTACCTCATTTGCTGGAAACGGCTGTATTGTCTTTATTTTTTCAAGGTATGTAGATGCAACTTCTGACAATGAAACCCTATCTATAGAGAGTTTTTTCTCTACCACCATATCGTACAGCATTGGCAATGGACCTTTAAATGCTGTTGTATTCACGCTGTAATCAGTATTTATTGTCATATATCCTTTAATGGTTTATCTATACGACCCATATCTCTTGGAAATAAGCTTGCTTCCTTTACATTTTGTATGCCAAGCAGTGCTGCTGTTATCCTTTCAAGTCCAAGACCGGCGCCCCCATGTGGAGGCATTCCATATTTAAACGCTTGTAAGTAAAAAGAAAAGTTTTCAATATTTAGATTGCGTTTCTTTATGTTTTCTTTTAGTTGTTCGTATGAGTGTATTCGTTGACCGCCAGTTGCAATTTCTTTTCCACGAAACAATAGATCAAAACTTTTTGTAAGCCCTTTTGCGTTTTCATCTTCGTATGTATACATAGGTCTTTTACTGATTGGATAATGTGTAACAAATATAACATCTGACTTATATTCTTTTTTGGAAAACTCACAGAGTATTCTTTCATGTGATGGATCAAGGTCCGATGCACCAACACATTTTTCATCGGACTCCTTCTCAACTATCTCCTGCGCCTCTTTCAGCGTTACCAAAGGAAAGGTCTCTTTAGGAAGCAATACTTTTGGAACATCAAATTTCTCAACATATTCATTACAAACATTTTCAATGTTGGACACTGCTTGTCTTATAAAACCTTCCGCGTGTTTCATTACATCTTTATGATCATCAATGAAACCAAGTTCAAAGTCTAAACTTGTGTATTCATTAAGATGGCGGGTTGTGCTGTGCTTCTCTGCCCTATAGACATTTCCTATGGTAAAGACTCTTTCAAACACACCGACCATTATCTGTTTGTAGAGTTGCGGACTTGTTGCAAGACACGCTTCATAACCGAAGTATTGTGTTTTGAATACGCCTGCACCACCCTCTGCATCATCACCGACTAATTTTGGCGATTGAAATTCAACAAAATCATTTTTATTAAAATATTCTCTGAAAGCGTTAACAACACACTCCTGAATCATAAAAATTGCCATTTGGTTTTTGGATCTCAGAGTTATGGGTCTGTTATCAAGAAGTGTGTCTATATTTAGGTTTGTATTCAAATCAAATGGCAATTCTTCTGCTTGAGATATAACATTTATGGACTCAATAGATATCTCCACATCTTCCTCATCGCGCTTCTCTTTTGACGGTCTTTCAGTTGCAGTCCCAGTTATTTCAACTATACTTTCTGGGTTTAATGATTTCGCAACACCGCAAAGATTTTCATTTTTTGCCACACACTGAACAGTGCCACTTCTATCACGCAATACTACAAAAACCACTTTACTGTGGTCGCGAACTTTTTGAACCCATCCTAAACAACGGATTGTATTGCCTATATTTTTCTTTATGTCTTTTATAACAGTTCTTTCCATCATCATTTATTATAAATCTTTATCAGAGGATTCCAACAGTTTTTTTGATTTGTTTGAGAATTTCTGTTATTTTGCTCCTTGCCTGTGAAGTTCCTTTCTCAAGAATTTCTGACACAAGTTGTGGATTGTCCTCATATTCTTTACGCTTTTTTTCAAAAGGAGCAAAATAAGAGATTATACTATCAACGAGTATTTCTTTGGATTCTTTGTAATTTATTTTTCCACTTTTATATCTGTCCTCAATGTCTGAAAGTGCATCTTTGCTGAATATGGTGTGATAATTAAAGACAGTGCAATTTGACGGATCAAGTGGCTCCCCTTCTTTTTTAGAGTCAGTTACTATACCCATTACAGCTTTTTTTATATCATCTTTACCGACAAATAAAGGTATTGTGTTTTTGTATGATTTGCTCATCTTTCTTCCATCCGTTCCGACAACTTCTTCCATATCACAAAAATGCCCTTTTGGTATTTTCAAAAGTTCACATTTATAATTGCTGTTAAACTTTCTTGCTATTTCCCTTGTAAGTTCTAAATGTTGTTTTTGATCTTTACCAACAGGCACAACATCAGCAGATACAGACAATATGTCTGATGCCATAAGCAATGGATATGCAAACAAACCAAACATAAGCTCCTTCTTACTGGACTTTGCCGCTTTGTAGGCATGACCCAAGGATAAAGTCGGAACCGTTATGAAATTGGAGAGAATCCACATTATCTCTGATATTTCTGGTATTTCTGATTGCTTATATATATAAGTTTCATCTGGATTAACACCAAGTGCGAGAGAGTCCAAGACTATATCATTAATGAAGTCATTAAATTTTTTTGAATCTTTTTGTATTTCATTTGAGGTTATGGCGTGTAAATCTGCGATAAAAAAATATGACTCATATGTGTTTTGTAATTCTACAAACTGATGAAATGCGCCAAAATAATTTCCTATGTGTAACCTACCTGTCGGTTGAATTCCTGTTACTAATGTTTTTGTTTTGTTTGTCATATTAACGAGTTGCGAGATAAACTAATACAAGGGGGATGAGTTGTTGGTAAAAATTGTATGGCTTGCCGAATATAGTGTCTATTATATCAGAAGTTTCAAAAACATTATTCAGACCGATTGTGTTGTAAACAACAAGGGCAACCAGTATTCCAAAACTTATCCCTAACAATACTGCTTCCCAAAATGCTACATTTACTTCACCCAGAGAATCTGAAATTATTTGATGCACAACCATAAACGAAAATACATAAAATATCAAAAACAAAAGAAGTGCTTCATAATTAACCCAAGATTCTGGCAAAAAGTTTTCAAAAGGAGTGAGCGGATATAATATGAGCGCAGGATAAAAAGATATTATGAGTGCAAGTGTTAACTCCTTACGCATCACTGCGAACACAGAACCAACTATAACCAACAAAATAAAAGAGAGAAGGTCATAGGGTATGAATAGACTTCCAATTGTTACACCCATAAAAGTATTATACCCCTTCCCCTTTCAAATCTTCTATTAAGCGTTTTGCTTTTGTAGAAAGTTTTTGTGGCATACTCAAAGATACTTCTATCATTACATTCTTATATATACCTTCTTTGAGCGGTATGCCCCCTATGCGTATCCTAAATCGCTCTCCATGTGTGGCTCCTGGTGGGACTTTTATACTAAGCGGTTTTTTGTTGAGTGTCTGAATGGAGTAAGAGCCGCCAAGAAGGGCATCTGTTATCTTTACGGGAAGCCTGTATATAAGTGTCTGTCCTTCACGAAACCAATTTTTGTCTTGAATTATATGGATTTTTACATATAAATCACCCGATATGCCCTTGCTCACAGCCTCACCAAAGCCGTTCATACGGATGACATTACTGTCTTCAATGCCCGATGGTATCACGATATTAATTGATTCTGTCATACGGCTGACCCCTTCACCAAGACATTTTTTGCATTTTACTTTTGGAATTTTACCAGAACCCAAACATATCTCACATGTGACTGTTGCGCTTATAGATCCAAATATTGTCCTACGACTTTCATTTATAGAACCATTGCCCCCACACTTCGTGCAAGTTATTTCTTCTGAACCTGCTTCTCCTCCAGAGCCACCACACGCACCACACTTTGTTCTATGTGTTAATTCTATTTTTCTCTCCACTCCATACACAGCCTCAGCAAGTGTTATCTCTATATCAACCGCTATGTCTGCGCCTCTACTCTTTCTTCTTGATCCGCCAAAAAATGTTTCAAAAATGTTGCTAAAGTCAGCCGTGTTTCTAAAAGAAGAAAAGTCAAAATCATTTGCTCCGCCTTGAAAACCAGACGAGAAAGACATTCCGTATGTGTCATACTCAGCGCGTTTTTTATCATTAGACAAAACATTATACGCTTCACTTATATCTTTAAAAGATGCCTCATCCCCTCCTTTGTCGGGATGATGTTTGTGTGCGAGTTTCCTAAATGCTTTTTTTATCTCTTCTTTTGTCGCGTTTTTTGAGACGCCAAGTATTTTGTAATAATCTTTCTTTGACATATACAATGGTTATTTGTCTTTGTCGTCTTTTGCTTCTTCTCCTTCTGTCGCATCGGCATCCCGTGTTTCTTTTTTGTCTGCTTGATTCTCTGCGTTTGTTTTCACATTACGCTGTGCAACTTCTTGAATAATACTTGTAAGTGAGTTTGTTGCTTCTTTCAATTTTTCAGTTCCAACTTCTTTTTTTGCTGATTTTAAGTCTTCTATAGATTTTGTTATCTTATTTTTATCATCATCACTTATTGTTTCTTTGTTGTCATTTAGAAACTTTTCAGCTGTATAAATCGCCTGATCTGCAAAGTTGTTTGCCTCTACTTCTTCTTTTTTCTTAAGATCTTCTTCGCCATGTGTTTCAGCATCAGTCTTCATTTTTTCTATCTCTTCATCAGAAAGACCAGATGTCGCCTCAATTCTTATGGACTGCTCTTTCTTTGTTTTTTCATCAACCGCCTTTACATCAAGTATTCCATTGGCATCAACATCAAATGACACCTTGATTTGTGGAACACCGCGAGGTGCTGGAGATATTCCGTCTAAAAGAAACCTGCCTAAACTTTTGTTATCAGAAGCCATGGCGCGTTCACCTTGAACTATGTGTATATCAACAGATGGCTGGTTGTCTGTTGCTGTAGAAAAAACCTGTGAATGACTTGTTGGTAGTGTTGTATTCCTATCAATGAGTTTTGTGGAGACGCCCCCCATAGTCTCAATTCCAAGAGAAAGCGGTATGACATCAAGCAATAATATGTCTTTCACATCACCTGCAAGTATGCCCGCTTGAATTGCAGCGCCTTGTGCTACAACTTCATCTGGATTTATGCTTAGATTGGGCTCTTTATTGAAGAATTCTTTAACTTTTTCCTGTATCAATGGCATGCGGGTCTGACCACCGACAAGTATAACCTCGTTTATTTCATTAACCGTTATACCGGAATCTTCAACTGCTTTTTTTGTTATATCAAGTGCACGGTCAACATATTCCCCAGCGAGTTTATCAAGCTGTGCTCTGTTAATCTGCATAACAAGATGTTTTGGACCAGACGCATCGGATGTTATGAAAGGTATGTTTATGTCTGTTTGGCTTGCTTGCGACAACTCAATTTTTGCTTTTTCTGCTGCCTCATCCAATCTTTGGAGTGCTAACGGATCTTTAACTATATCTATACCCTGTTCTTTTTTAAATTCATCAGCAATGAAATAAATTAATTTTCTGTCTATATCACGACCTCCCATATGAGAATCACCGTTAGTAGATTTTACTTCAACAGTGTCATCTCCAACCTCCAATATAGACACATCAAATGTTCCGCCACCAAAATCAAACACAACAATTTTTTCATTTTTCTTTTTCTCAAAACCATAAGCAAGCGCTGCGGCAGTTGGCTCATTTATTATTCTCTTAACCTCAAGACCTGCGATTTTACCCGCATCTTTTGTTGCTTTTCTCTGTGAATCATTGAAATATGCAGGAACAGTTATTATCGCCTCTGTGACAGGAGTGCCAAGTTTCTGACTCGCATCTTCTTTTAGTTTTCGCAATATCATTGCTGATATCTCTTCTGGTCTGTACTCCTTGCCGTCCATAACAACGAGCACACCACCATTTTCACTTTTTTTCACTTCGTATGGGACTGTTTTTTTATCTTCCTGGACTACCTTGTCATCAAAATTATGACCTATGAACCGTTTTATTCCATATACTGTATTCTTCGGATTTGTTACCGCCTGTCTTTTTGACAAAAGACCAACAAGCCGCTGTCCGTTCTTTGAAATTGCGACCGTTGAAGGAGTCGTTCTATTACCCTCTGTGTTTTCAATTATTCTTGCACCATCAGGGGTCATATACGCCATTGCGGAATTTGTTGTTCCTAAGTCTATGCCTATTATTTTTCCCATAATTTGATATTAATTAAAAGTTTTTTATAATTTATTTTATTTTTTTTCTTCCCAAAAACCTATCATAACTTTTGCAGGTCTGAGAATCGTTTTTTCTATCTTATACCCCTTCTGCACAACCTCAACAATCCTACCGTCATCTTTCTTTTTCTCAACGGGGCAAGACCCTACAGATTCATGGTTCATAGGATCAAACATCTCATCAGTTGGATCAAATTGTGAAACACCACACGACTTTAATGAATCTATGAATTGCTTGTGGATGCCTACGATACCTTTGTGTAAAGTTTTGTCCGAAGAATCGTGAGAAAGTGCGATTTCAATGCTATCTATCACTTGGATAATGTTCTTTGCACAATATATTATCCCGTTCAATCTTGACTGTTCACCCATTTTTTCAAATTGCTTTCTCTCGTTTGCCGAATCCGCAAGAGCACGCTTCCATCCTTTTAAGTATTCTTCTCGCTCCTTTTTGCATTTTTCAAGTTCTTTCAATACCTTTTCTTCGTTATCGCCCACTTTTTGTTGTGGCTTTTTCTTCATACCACTATCTCTTGCTCCACTGTGGAGCCCTTCTTGCTTTTTTCAAGCCATATTTCTTCCTCTCTTTCCTTCTCGGATCTCTTCTCAAAAGAGAATTCTGTTTTAATAATTTTCTATGCTCCTGTTTGTGTTTTACAACCGCCCTTGCAATCCCAAGACAAACCGCGTCTGCTTGGGATGTGAGACCGCCACCTGTTACTCTTGCATCCACTGTAAATGCATCGTCAATAACCTCAAATGGAGATTTTACTTTCTTCTGGTGGCTCTTGTTCTTAAAATATTGCTCAAGGTCTGACTTGTTTACTGATATAACTGTATTAGAACTTGGCACGACACGAACACGAGCCACAGAAGTTTTTCTCCTTCCTATTCCTTCTGTGTATCTACTGCTATTAGTATTCTTTTTTTGCTTGGTTTCCACGGTCATACGCATTTTATTTTATTTAATTTTACTTGTCTTAGTTTGTTTTTAGGAAGCATCCCCGACACTGCACGCATCAAAACTTCTTCCTTACCCTTTGCCTCAATCACTTGTTTGACTGTTTTTGTTTTGTCGTTTCCAACATAACCAGAATGTGAGAAATATTTTTTATCTGTCAGCTTGTTTCCGCTTATTTTCATCTGTGGCACATTCTTAACCAACACGGAAACATCAAGCACACGATTTGGAGCATAATTTACATCTGTTTTTCCGTTTAACACATTGGCGACTTCTGTAGCGACCCTGCCTAAACTTTGTCCTTTTGCATCAATAGTAACTTCTTTCATATTTTATACAAATTCAATTATTGCTTCTTTAGCACCGTCTGTACGATTAGAAGATATTTTGGTTATGCGTGTATATCCCCCGTTTCTTTCCATATATCGCGGACCTATCGCACTTAGAAGTTTGGACACTGTTTTGTTGTCATTACCAAGCGCCTTTAACAAAATCCTTCTTGAGTGAAGAGTGTTTGTTTTTGAACGGGTTATCATTTTTTCAACCTGTGGGCGCAACTCCTTTGCTTTTGCTTCTGTTGTCTTTATTTTTTCATTGAGAATAAGAGAACGAGCAAGAGAACGCATAAGCGCATTCCTTATATCTCGAGTTCTGCCAAATTTTCTTTCTTTTATTCTCTTTTTCATAAATTATTTATCTGCTTTTCTGATTGAAAGACCTCTCTCTGCGAGAACCATCTCAATTTCATCTATTGCCCTTTCACCAAGACCTGGGAGGGCTGCAAGCTCTTTTCTTGTCTTTTCTTCCAAATGATTTAAGCTTACTATCCCTGCTTTTTTGAGGGCATTTGTTACGCGATTTTTCAAGCCAAGCTGATCAACCGTTCCCCTCTCCGCCTCAAGTTCTTTTTCTGTCATCTTAATCTCCTCGCTGTCTGAATCATCCTTAAACCCTACAATAGCCTGAAGCTGCGTTATGATTATTGAAACAGTTCTGCGAAATACTTCTTTTGGTGTTATCGTCCCATCTGTTTCTATAAACACGCGAAGCCTGTTGAAATCAATCCTATCACCAACTCTCATTGGCTCTACTTCATAATTCACTCTTCTTATAGGAGAGAAAAAAGAATCAACAACTATGGTTCCAATCTCAACACGATCTTTGTGACTATCTCTCTGAACAAAACCAACACCTCTTTCAATTGTCAGTTCTGCAGAGAACTCTACTTTAGGATCAGTTATTTCGGCTATATTATAATCTTTATTCACCACTTCAACCTGTGGGTTGTTTGATATGTCCCCCGCTGTTATAACACCTATGCCTTTTTTCTTAATTTTTACTTTCTGCGGTTCATTTGTATGCATTTTGAATAATATTCTCTTTAAGTTAAGAAGTATTATCAAAACTTCTTCTTTTATTCCTTTTATGGTAGTGAACTCGTGAGACACTCCATCTATCTTCACGCTTGTAATCGCTGTTCCTGGTATTGAAGAAAGGATAACACGGCGTAAAATATTTCCTAATGTATATCCATAACCTGGATACAGACCATCTATCTCATAGACGGCACTTGTCTCGTTTTCCTTTACCACACGGGGTTTAGAAGGAAGATTTATGCTATATTCATCTAACATCATAATTTATCTACTGTAATATTCAAACACTCTTGAAACATCAAACAATATGTCCTGAGGTGTAGTTGTTGGTAATTCTTTTACAGTTCCTGCACTGGTTTTGTTGTCAAATGACAGCCAGCTTGGAATTTTTCGTTCCTTCTGCAATTCTGCCATTCCATCAAAATTCTTTTTATTCTTGCTCGCCTCTCGGATGCCTACGACATCACCCACACGAAGGGCTCGTGAAGGTATGCGGATTTTTCTTCCGTTTACTGTGATGTGCCCGTGTGAAACCATCTGCCTTGCTTTTTTTCTTGTCTCTGCAAATGAAAGACGATACACCACATTATCAACCCTTCTCTCAAGTGAACAAATAAAATAATCAGTTACTCCTATGCCTTTTTGTTTTTCGGCTTCTCTTACATATTTCTTTAACTGACCTTCACGTATTCCATAGGTATATCTTGCTTTTTGTTTTTCAACAAGCTGTTTGCCATATTCTGACACGCCAGAATAAGAAGATTTGCTTTTTCTTTTTCTCTCTTCGGAGCGAGTATATTTAGCAGTCTGACACTTCTCAAACACAGGAGCGCCGAGTCGTCTACTTATTTTATATTTTTTAAGTTTAATCATACTAATCTATACTCTTCTTGGTTTTCTTCTCTTAGGTCCGTTATGTGGAATTGGTGTTTTGTCTACGATAGAACCAATTACAAAACCTTTATTAACAAAAGAACGCATAGCCGATTCTCTTCCAGGACCCACTCCTTTTATCACCACATCAACATCTTGAAGACCTATTGCTTCTGCTTTGTCTGCGAGAAGTGCTGCAACCTTTGCTGCCGCAAAAGGAGTTGATTTTTTGGTTCCCTTGAAACCAAGCGCACCGGTTGATGACCACATAACAGAATTTCCCTTTTCATCACACAAAGACAATTTTGTGTTGTTATATGTAGCATTTACATGCAATACACCAGTTTTTATCTTGCGTTTTGGAAGGCGTGAAAGCGACCTTGAAAGAAGGCCTCTATCTGCTGTCCCACCCGCTTTTTGAACAGATCGTTTCTTACCCATACTACTTCTTCTGCAATTTTACGCGACCAGAACCCATTGTTTTAACGGCACCCTTCCTTGTTCTTGCGTTTGTCTTTGTTCTTTGTCCACGAACAGGCAATCTGACCATATGTCTTTTTCCCTGATAAGAACCTATATCTTTTTTTCTTTTTATATTAGAGGAAACCTCCCTTCTTAAGTCACCTTCTATTTTCAGAGACTCAATAGATTTTCTTATTGCTTGATCTTGAGCTTCTGTTAAATTTTCTGGGGTGGTGTGCTCTTTTATATTAGCTTCCTTTAATATGCGACGCGCACTTACACGACCTACACCGTATATGGTTGTTAGGCCTATCTCAAGATGAGTTTTTTCTGGAATTGTTATCCCTGCTA
This sequence comes from Candidatus Campbellbacteria bacterium, assembly GCA_028817035.1. Classification (NCBI taxonomy): domain Bacteria; phylum Candidatus Campbelliibacteriota; species Candidatus Campbelliibacteriota bacterium. Next base: position 55,876 of record JAPPQH010000010.1, read on the forward strand.
TTCTCATATTTTATCTTTGTCGCTGCTTATTTCTTGGGTTCTTTTTGTTAATTACATAAATTCGTCCCCCGCGACGGACAATCTGATCGTTTTTATCTCTTTTCTTAATAGAGGATTTTACTTTCATACTTTGTTTACCAAGAAGTCAAAACACACAAAGATTAAAGACGCTGAATAATACGCGCCTTACCTCCATATTCGTCTAATACAATCATCACTTTGTCGCCAACAAGTACACGGATTCGATTTATTCTCATCTTTCCAGAAACATAGGCAATAACCTGCTCCTTTGTATCATCGACTGTTACAAGGAAGTTTGCATTGGAAAGTGATTCGTCAATCGTCCCCATGACACCCTTAGCTTTCTTATTATTTGCTTCCATCTATCATTGTTTTGACAAGTTATATAATAACAGATAGGCCAATTATTTGCAAGTGTCTATTTTCTGCCCTTTTTCCATTTATCTATATCCCCGTGATGACCTGATAAAAGGACCTTTGGGACCCTATATTTCCTATTCTTATAGCAAAATACCTCTGGTCTCGTATATACCTCGCTATTTGAGACACGGGATTCCTCTATGGAATCTGGGTTACCAAGGACATTCGGCAGATGTCTTGAAATGGCGTCTATGACAAACATGGCAGGCAGTTCGCCGCCCGTCAATATGCACCTACCAACCGAAATTTTTTTTGCTTTTGTTATTTTTTGAACACGCGCATCAATCCCCTCATAATGACCGGATATCAGTATTATGTGTTTATATTTTTTTCTGATTCTGTTTGATATGGAAGATGTAAATTCTTCACCGCTTGGTGTAAAGAAAAAAGATACCACATCTTTTTTTCTTCCAACCGCTTTTTCAAAAGCTTTAAGCACCGGCATTGGTTCAATAACCATCCCTGGTCCACCACCGTATGGTCTTTTGTCTATTCTCTTTCCTTTCTTTTCAGAAAAATCAATTGGGTTGTAAAAAGATACTTTTATTGATTTTTGTTTTACTGCACGCCCTATTATTGAGGTATTAAGATATTCTTTGAATACATCTGGGAACAAAGTTATTATGTGAAAATGCATAGACATAACTAACCTCGCCTTGTGGGCGACAAATTTATAGTTTTATTGATTTCTTAATTTATCTACTCGTTTCGTGGGGGTCGCTCCGACTCATCAAGTCGAAAACTTACATAAGCATTGTTTTTTCTTCCGACTGCCCTCAAAAGTGTTCTTATTGCATCTCTGGTTTTTCCGGACCTTCCTATAATTTTACCTCTCTCCGCTGGGTCAACAGAAAGCGTTAGCAATACCCCCTTAGGGTCTACTCTTCTATCCACTTTAACGCTGTCTGTATTATCAACGAGTGCCTTAACTATGAATTCCAAAAAATCCTGATCTAAATTTGCTGAACTATTATCCATACTAATCTCCTCTAAATTACCTTGTTCTTAAAAACGACTCAAAGAAAATCTTCCTGTCGTATAGATTAATTCTATATTATCCCTCCCATTTTGGTCAAGTATCCTCAGGGCTCGCATTCATCCACCCCATTTGTGCCCTATTTTAATTAAAAAACCACCCACAGCGACAAGGTCGCGTGGGTGGTTGAAAACTTGGGTGGCACATATGATTTCAATAGCGTCTGCCAGGGGCTTAAAGGACTTGGTTGACATTCCGAGAAAGGTTTTCAACACCTTCCAAAGATATCCCACTTGAAGACTCTCTAGCATACTCTTTGCCCAATCTCTCGATACACCACTCTTTGACTTCCCTGAAGTGTTCTGGACGACAATCCTCGTTATCCAAGAGTTTGCCAATTTTCATGAGTGCTGCAAGAACATTGCGATCATTTCGCGCATTGCCAAGATACCATTGGTATCCGCGTATGCCGTGGTGTAGGCGATATCTTCCAAACCACCTGTCCTTACCATCGAGAACATCATTGTAAGCATTGCCGATGATGTAACCACCAAAACCCATTCTCATCAAAAAACAGATGTCATCATGACAATAATATGGGTTGTTAAGGTAGTGTCCAACAACTAAAAAGTCCAGTTTGGCAGATCTTACAATACAAGCTGTTTTTCTTGGGTCAAGAGCGACTGAAACAATGTCGTCACCTTTGGGTGGGACGTATTTCTTCGCCATAGGGTCAACAGGTACACGGTACACTACAAAGAAGGTAGCTTCGTATACTTCGCCTTCTTCCCACGCCACCATGTTCTTCATATTCTTCTCCAACAAATTTTTGGTTTTTTTCCACAAACTTCTAGTGAAAGATAGCGATTCGTCATCACAAAGAAACCCTACCCTGAATTCCTTCTTAGGCTTTTTCTCAGTAGCCATAAGATTTTCCTCCTCTTTCCTTTACTTCCACAAAGTGAAACCTGTTTTCGGGATGCGACAAGCATCCCTTTCAAAGAACACGCGAGGACTTTCGTCCCCACATTGCTTTTATTATATTACCAAAACAAGCATTTTGTCAAACCACTCAGTTCTTCTATTTCATTATCGCTCTGTGGTTTCATTGCTTTAATTAAAAAACCACCCACGGCGACAAGGTCGCGTGGGTGGTTGAAAACTTGGGTGGCACATATGCCAACCCGAGATGTCAATAGGGTCTGTCAGGGGCATCAAGGACTTGGACGACATTCCGAGAAAAGTTTTCAGCACCTTCCAAAGATATCTCACCTGAAGACTCTCTAACATACTCTTTGCCCAATCTCTTGATACACCACTCTTTGACTTCCCCGAAGTGTTCTGGATAACTAGGATTGTTATCCAAAAGTTTGCCAATTTTCATGAGTGCTGCAAGAACATTGCAATCTTTACGCGCATTGCCAAGATACCAATTGTGTCCTCGCCATTTCCCAAACCATCCGTTTTGTTCATCGGGAACATCATCGTAAGCATTGCCGATGATGTAACCACCAAAACCCATTTGCATCAAAAAACAGATGTCATCATGACAATAATATGGGTTGTTAAGGTAGTGTCCAGCAACCAAAAAGTCCAGTTTGGCAGCTCTTACAACACAAGACGCTTTTCTTTTGTCTTCGTAAGCAGTGGCTGAAACGATTGAAACAATGTCGTCACCTTTGGGTGGGATGTATTTCTTCGTCTGGTCAACAGGTACACGGTACACTACAAAGAAGGTAGCTTCGTATACTTCGCCTTCTTCCCACGCCACCATGTTCTTCATATTCTTCTCCAACAAATTTTTGGTTTTTTTCCACAAACTTCTAGTGAAAGATAGCGATTCGTCATCACAAAGAAACCCTACCCTGAATTCCTTCTTAGGCTTTTTCTCAGTAGCCATAAGATTTTCCTCCTCTTTCCTTTACTTCCACAAAGTGAAACCTGTTTTCGGGATGCGACAAGCATCCCTTTCAAAGAACACGCGAGGACTTTCGTCCCCACATTGCTTTTATTATATTACCAAAACAAGCATTTTGTCAAACCACTCAGTTCTTCTATTTCATTATCGCTCGGCAGTTTCATTTTCATTAATTAAAAAACCACCCACGACGACAAAGTCGCGTGGGTGGTTTGGGTCAACCTCAACCTGTGCGTTCCATTATGCTAAGAACACTACCCTGTGTGCGAAAGTCAAGGGCAGAGAGAATATCTCTACCTAAAAATACAAGCTTTTCACAACATTCTTCGTTTGGGTCTTCACCCCAGTATTCAGGTTTTTCTTTACCAACAAAATCTTGGATAAACCCAAGAATGCAGTCGGCATCTATTTTCTGTAAGCAATCACGAGCGCTCAAAGAATGGCGTTCATCCACTCCGTGATTAACGATTCCCATGGATCGTATAAACAACTTAAGAAGATGAGGATTTTCGCTCATATCGCCAAGGTAGTTCGCTACACCATAGGGTGGTCTAACGGGAAGCCTGCCCAAACCCACGGTCCCCTTGAGATCATAACCTCCCTCGTTGCCGATGAAATAACAACCTCCACATCCACCATGTAACAAAGAAACGTAGAAATCATGACCACTAAATTTCCCACCACCACTAAGATAGTTCCCATCTCCAAGATAGGGGTTGATGATGAGAAAATCTGGTCTGACAGTTTTTACAAGATCTTTTGTTTCTTTCTTGCCATTGCGGTAGAACAACAATATATTGTCGTCTTCGCGTTCGGGTATAGGACTGCCATCACAAGACACAACATAGAAATCTTTGTAGATGTTGTATGCATCCCATTTCTCCTTGCCCTTTCTCAGGAGTTCTCTCGTTTTCCTCCAAAAATCTTGTGTTTGCGGTAACTCACTGAGATGACAGAGAAACGCAATCCTTACTGTTCTCTCAATCCTCCCATTGACTTTTGCTTCTGTGCTCATTTCTTTTCCTCCTCTTTCCTTTACTTCCACAAAGTGAAACCTGTTTTCGGGATGCGACAAGCATCCCTTTCAAAGAACACGCGAGGACTTTCGTCCCCACATTGCTTTTATTATATCTCACTAACCAAAGTTTTGTCAAACCCGCGCTCTGCGACCTATTACTTCCCCCTTCTTTATTGTTCTTTCTTTTCTTCGGTTGGCGCTTCACCCTCTGTTTTCTGTTCTGCTGTTGCTTCCTTATTTTCCACCACCTCTTCTTTTTGTTCTGGCTTCTGCTCTGTCGTCTCCTCTGGCTTCTGCTCTGTCGCCTCCTCTACCTTTTGTTCTGCCTGTGGTTGTTCGGTTGGTGCTTTTTCCTCGCCAACTTTTTCCTCTCCACTTTTTTGTTCAGCTGACACTTCACCCTCTGCTTTTTGAGTGGCTACTTCTTCTGTCTTATTTTCATTGGCAACACCAGCCTCTTGTTTTTCTTCGTTAACTTCTTTCTTTATAGGTGTTTTCTTTGGTAGGACATTTTTCTTTTTTCCTTTGAGCATACCGTCTGCTACCAATATATTAAAAACTGTCTCAGACACTTCTGCACCGTTGTTCATCCAATGTTGTATTCTCTCCTTTTCTATTGATTTGGTTTTTCTTATGCTGTCGTAAGTTCCCAACTTTTCTATATACTTTCCACTTTTAGGACCAACGCTGGAGTCCACAACAATAATACGATATGAAGGATTGTTTTTTCTTCCTGTTCTTTGTAATCTTATTTTAAGCATTATAGTGTTTAATAGTAGGTGTCATTGAATAATTTGTCAATGTTTAGTAATAATTCTTTAGATTCTTTGTCTTTTTGTGTGATTGAATCTTGTTTATCGCTTTTGCCTCAATCTGCCTTATTCTCTCACGGGTTACACTGAATTTCTTACCCACTTCTTCAAGAGTTCTCGCGTGTCCGTCCTTTAGTCCGTGCCTCATTTCAATAACTTCTCTTTCTTTTTCAGTGAGGTCTCCAAGAATTTCCTGTATTTGTGTTGACAGGATACTTTTTGATGCCTGTGTGTCTGGTGATTCTGTGGTTGTGTCAGCAGTAAATTCACCCAATGACGATCTTTCTGGGTCACTTGAATCACCGATTTGCTTATCAAGTGATGCGGTGTCTTGCCTTATTCTCTGTATCATCCACACTTTCTCAACAGGAATATCCATCTCAACTGCGACTTCTTCTGCATGTGGTTCGCGACCAAATTCTTGTGTGAGACGATTACAAACCTTGCGATACTGGTGAATTGTGTCCACCATGTGAACTGGTATGCGGATAATTCTTGATTGGTCTGCAAGAGCTCTGCTTATTGATTGTCTTATCCACCAAGTCGCGTATGTAGAGAATTTGTAGTCCATTCTATAATCAAATTTTTCAGCCGCTTTGAAAAGTCCAAATGTTCCTTCCTGAATCAAATCAAGCAGGGTTAAATTAGGGTTTTTGTTTACATATCTCCTTGCATGTGAAACAACCAAGCGCAAGTTTGCTTGTATCAATATTTTTTTAGCATCTTCGTCCCCATTTTGTATTCTTTTACTCAATTCTTTTTCTTCTTGGGCTGTTAAAAGCTTATGCCTTCCTATCTCTTTCAGATACATCTGAACAAGGTCGCTTGAAGAGGTCTTTACATTTCCTCTTGTCGGAGTGTTTGTTATTCCAGGTAGTGTTATTTTGGACAAATCATCAAAATTGCTTATTGATTCTGCGACTTTTATATTCCTTATATCCATCTCGTCATAAAGTTTCTCAAGTAGTTGTATCTTCTTTTCTATCAAAGGGAATTGTTTCAATATCTCATCGTATGTTATAAAGCCCCTTTGCTGACCGACTTTAACCAATGTATTAATTCTGGATTGCGCGATTTTTGAAAGAGTAAATGGCTTTTTCCTTCCGACCTTTTTCACTTTCACTTTTTTCTTCGCAACTTTTTTTGGCGCCCTTTTTACAACCTTCTTTGCTTTTTTCTTCGTGACTTTTTTCACCTTTTTTCTTCCAACCTTTCTTCCGACTTTTCTTGCTTTTCTTGGAACTTTTTTTACAACCCTCCTCTTCTTTGTCTTTTTGGTTGTTGATTTTCTCTTTTTAGACACTCTTTTAGACAGAGAAGTTTTTCTTCTTGTTGTCTTTTTTGATTTTTTTGTGGTTTTTGTCTTTTTGGGCATATATTAATCTGTATGTTTTTCAAGTGACTTCAACTTATTTAATATATCATACAACTCTCTCTCAAACTTCTCCTTGTTTTCTGAGTCCGCTTCGTCAATTGCTTTTGCTATATTATTTTGGCGCTCCTTTAGCAAAACTCGGAAAAGTCTTTCTGTTATCTCTTCAAGGGCTATGAGCATGTTTGATACCCTGTGCGTTTCATCTGGGTACTCCTGCTCAAAACGAAGGGCAGCAACTTCAGGATCAACTGGATTTTTCTCGTCCATATATTCCTCCGTGATTTCTTCAATGAGATTTTTAAGCGAGTCCTTACACTCTATGCTATTTGTTTTTATATAACTCAAATATGCAAAAAATTCATTTGATAATTTCTCTTTCGGCAATTTGTCAGTTTGAGGGTTGGGTGTCTTTTGAGTATAGATTACTTTATTTTCCTTTGTTTTTTCATATTGCCTTCTTACATCATCAATAGGCACATCAAACTCTTTTGATACTTTGTTAAGCAATGTCGCCTGCAACAAATCATCAGAAGAAGCGTTTATAAGAGAAAATACAAGTTCGTTTGTTTTCTTTATCTGTTTTACCACATCACCTTCTTTTTTCACCTGTGCGATAAAAAAGTCAAACACATCGGCAGACTCTCTTATGACTTTCTTCCAATTTGATGAATCTTCGTTTATTATGTCTGCGGGATCTTTATTCTCGGGCATACCCACAACCTTTACAGTCATTGAGTTTTTTACTGCTTTTAATGCAGCCCTATGAAGTGCTTTTAACCCAGCTTCATCTGCATCAAACGCAAAGAGTATATTGTCTGAAAACCTTTTAATAACCATTATGTGTTCATCCGTCATCGCTGTTCCGCAGACCGCTAATGCGTTTGCATAATCTGCTTGGGCAGAAAAAACAACATCCAAATGACCTTCAACAATAATTGAGAATTTATATTTTCTTATATTCTGTTTCGCCTCGTAAATTCCATATAGAGCCCGCGATTTCTTGTATAAAATTGTTTCAGGTCCGTTTATATACTTTCCAGCGTTTTTATTCTCCTTTATCAACCTTCCAGAAAACGAGATTACATTTCCCTCTGTGTCTTTTATAGGAAACATTACCCTGTCTCTAAAATGTGAATATATATCTTTGTTGTCTGCCTGTTTTGCAAGACCTGCCTTTATGACTTCTTCTTTTGTGAAACCTTTTAACACCAAGTGCTGAATTAGTGAGTTGTTACTGGGCGCATAACCTATCTCAAAAAAATTAATTGATTTTTGTGATACTCCGCGAGTTTCTAAATATTTTTTTGATTGGTCGGTGTGATTGTTTGAAAAAAACTTGTTTGCTTCTTTTAGCACATCCCTCAAACGATTGATTTCATTTTTGTTTGTGGAAGTTTTGTAAGAATACTCATTAGGATCTATGCCAGACCTTTCTGCGAGTAATTTAACGGCATCCTTGAAATCTAATCCCTCTACCTCTTGGATAAAAGTGAATATATCACCACCTCTATTTGTAGAGAAACAATAAAATAAATTTTTATCAGGTGAAACAATAAATGAAGGTGTTTTCTCATTGGAAAAAGGTGACTTGCCTTTCATATTTTTACCCGCACGGACTAACTTTACATACTGAGAAGCGACATCCTGCATTGAGAGGCGTGATTTTATTTCATCAACGATTGAATTTTGATGCTTCATATTATTGTTGAGAATCTACTTCTTCAACATCAAGCTCTTTTTCCTGTCTACGCCTTTCCTCTTCTTCATCAAGTCGCTTCTGAAGGTCGGCAATCATTGAGTGTTTTTTACTTCCCTTATACCCTGTTCCTGCTGGGAGAAGTCGACCTGTTATAACATTCTCCTTAAGCCCTTCAAGGTGATCTGTGGTTCCGTTAAGAGCCGCCCGTATCAGAACATAAGTTGTGTTTTGGAAAGATGCAGCCGATAGGAAGCCTGGTCTGAATATAGACATTTTAGTTATTCCAAGCAAAATAGGCTCTATTTTCACCAAATTCCTTCCTTCTTTTTTGAACGCCTCATTAATTCTGTCGCACTCTTCATGCTCAATCAAATCACCGGCAACATATAGCGTATCTCCAGGTTCTTTGACAGAACAGGAAGAGAACATCTGTTTCAAAATCAGTTCAAAGTGCTTTGTTGCCAGAGATCTTCCCTGCAATTCATAAATCTTTGTTATCTCATCAAACATGTATTTTTGTGTTGCCTCCTTGCCGACATATTTGTATAGGTCTGATAGGTTGATGGAACCATCTGTCATAATTTTTCCTTTTTTCACTTCATCTCCTTTGTTTACAAAAACATGTCTATACTTATTCACACTATACTCTGTTTCTTTCTTTGATGCCTTTGTGTCATTTTTAGGAGAGATTATTATTATCTTTTCATTTCCTTCAACTCTTATGTCACTTATGATGCCGTCAATCATTGCGATAACTGCTGGTGATTTTGGGGTTCTATTTTCAAAAATCTCAACCACACGAGGCAAACCTGTTGTTATGTCACCAGATGCCGAGTATGCACCAGCAAAGTGAACGGTGTTCATGGTAAGCTGTGTTCCTGGCTCACCTATTGCTTGTGCGGCTATTGTTCCCACTGCTTCTCCCAAATCAACTTCTTTGTTGGTTGATGGGTCATCACCATAACACTTTTTGCAAACCCCTCTTTTGTTTTTACAGCTAATAGGAGAACGAGCGGTGATATGTTCAACCCCAGAATTATCAATCTTGATTGATAATTCTTGATCTATGTATTCACCCTTTTTAGCAATGACCTTCTTTGAAGAATCTACGACATCTTTTGCGAGATATCTTCCTTTTATCTTTTTGTAGAAAGGAAACTCAATACCAGAGGCACTTGTACGATACAGATTGAAACCACCTGTTGTTCTACAATTGTCGGAGTTTATTATCACATCCTGAGCCACATCAAACAATCTCCTTCCAAAATAACCTGACTCTGAAGTTTTTAGAGCCGAGTCCGAAAGTCCTTTTCTTCCGCCATAACCATCAATGAAATACTCAACAGGGTTAAGACCTTTTTTGTAAGAACTTATGATTGGTGTCTCAATAGGCATTCCTTTTGCGCTGGCAATTATTCCTTTTATTCCGATTATATATGTCAAATCCACAGCAGAACCTCTTGCTCCTGAGGCTATTATATCTTTTGTTGATCCGTCTTCATCCAAACCTTGCATGACAAAATCATTTTTCAATTTTGAAAATATTCCATGCCATACTTCAATACGCAACCTTCTCTGCTCTACACTAGACAAAAGACCATCTCTATATTGGTCTATTATCTCAGAAGATTTTTTGAGACCTTCATCAATAAGTGCATCAAGTTCTTTTGGCTCGGGTGTATCACTCAGAGACCAAGAAGCACCCGAAACCGTTGAGTACTTGAAACCAAATCTTTTTATTTTATCAAGCGATTCAAGGACATCCTCTAATGGATATCTCTCTATTATATCGCTTATTATTTTTGATATATATTTTTTCGTTATCAGCTCATTTATAAAAGGAAAGTCATCTGGTAACACAGTGTTGAACAACAACCGACCTACTGTTGTTTCAAAAGGTTTGTTATTAAATTTCTCATACTTTTTCTTTTCAGTTCCCAAAACTTTTATCTTTGCCCTTATATCAACGGCACCATATTCATATGCTGATATGGCTTCATTTGGATATGTAAACAGTTTTCCTTCACCTTCTGCGCCATCAATCATCTTTGTCATCCAATAACAGCCAAGTGCCATGTCCTGTTGGTTTGGTGATGCGATTATTTCTCCGTCACCAGGGTTAAGCACATTTTGACTTGCCGCCATGATATTTTTTGCCTCAAACTGTGACTCTTCCATAAGAGGAACATGAACTGCCATCTGGTCACCGTCAAAGTCAGCGTTGAATGCCTTACACACAAGCGGGTGTAGTTGTATCGCCTTTGTCTCTATCAAAAGTGGTTTGAAGGCTTGTAGACCCTGTCTGTGAAGTGTCGGAGCCCTGTTTAGTAAGACATATTTCTCTTTCACGACTTCTTCAAGCGCCTTCCAAACTTCTGCACCGCGATCATCAATCAATCTTCCAGCGGCTCTTATGTTGTAAGCAAGGTCTCTCTTGAATAGTTTCTCCATTACAAACGGCTTGAACAATTCCAAAGCCATTTCTTTTGGAATACCACATTCGTTCAATTTCAGCTCTGGACCTGCAACAATAACAGAACGCCCAGAGTAGTCCACTCTTTTTCCGAGAAGATTGGAACGGAAACATCCTCTTTTACCACCCAAATGTTCGGCAAGTGATTTTAATTCCCTTTTTTGGAACTGTCTCATGCCACCTGAATTTGTCCTTGAACGGATGGAGTTATCAAGCAAAGCATCTACCGCTTCCTGCAACAATCTTTTTTCATTTCTCAATATTACTTCTGGCGCACCAAGTGAAATAAGTCGCTTCAATCTTATATTTCTATTTATGATACGGCGATACAAATCATTTATATCAGATGTGGCATAGCGACCACCGTCAAGGGCAACCATCGGTCTTAAACCAGCAGGTATTATCGGCAAATGTAGGAAAAACATCCACTCTGGACGCGTTTTTGATTTTATGAAAGAACGAACCAAGCTCAATCGTCTGCGCATTTTCTCCCCTTCAATCTTGGATGCCGACTGAATCTTTTTGACAAGATTTTTTTCAAGAGAACGAAGATCTATTGACTTCAACGCCTCATATACGATTTCACCACCAATCCCTGCTTTGAACATAGAAGAGTATCTGAGAACATAGCGATAATATCTGTCCTCCCTTATCACAGCGCCCTTTTGTATTGACTGTATTTCTTTTTGTCTTATTTGATATGTCTCTTTAACCTTCTTCGCTTTTTTGTCATCTCCTTTTACCTCTTTCGCTTCTTTGGTATATTCTTTTCTCAGATTTTCAAGCAATACCTTTCTTTCATCTTCGTTCGTGTCTGTTATCATATATCCACCGAAGTAAACAACACTTTGCACTTCTGTAGCAGTAACGCCAAGCATCAAAGCTATGCGGGAAGGGACTGATTTCAAATACCATATATGAGCGACAGGTGCTGCGAGTTCAATATGACCCATCCTGTTTCTTCTCACCCCTGAGTGTGTAACTTCAACACCACACTTGTCACACACAATTCCTTTGTAACGAATATCGCGATACTTTCCACAAGAACATTCATAGTTACGCTCTGTTCCAAACACACGCTCATCAAACAAGCCATCTTTTTCTGCTCTTTGTGTTCTGTAGTTTATAGTTTCTGCCTTTTTTATTTCTCCTCTTGACCAATTCAATATTTCTTCTGGCGATGAAATACTTAAAGTTATGGATTCAAAATCGCTTCTTGAGTTAATCTTTTTTTCTTTTTTTATATTTTTGTTTTCCATATTATTCTTCTTCTTCTTCATCATTGTTTTCTCTATTAAAAGTCATATTCAGACCAAGACCGCGGAGATAATGAATAAGCACATTAAAAGACTCAGGCAGATTAATCTGCTTTATGCGATCCCCATCTATCATTGCCTTAAACGCTGCAGAACGACCATACATATCGTCTGATTTTATAGTCATCATTTCGCGCAGATTGTAAGCCGCACCATAACCAAGAAACGCCCATACTTCCATTTCACCCAATCTCTGACCTCCTTCGCGAGTTCTACCCTGTAGCGGTTGCTGATGAACGATAGCATAGTTTCCAAAAGATCTCATATGCAACTTGTCTTCAACCATGTGGCTAATTTTCATAAGATACATATTTCCTACTGTTACTTTTCTTGCAAGTTTTTCACCTGTTCTTCCGTCATAAAGTGTCTCTTTTCCTGTTTTATCAAACCCTGCTTTTACAAGTTCCTCTCTTACCTCTTCTTCTGTTGCTCCGCTGAATGACGGAACCACAGCTTGATAACCGAGGGCTTGTGCGGCAAGTCCAAGGTGTGCTTCAAATACCTGACCGACATTCGCTCTTGAAGCAATTCCAAGAGGGCTCAAAACTATATCAACCGGCTCACCATCTTCTGTGTGTGGCATATCTTCAGCGGGAAGTATTCTTGCGACCACACCTTTATTTCCGTGCCGTCCTGTGAGCTTGTCACCCACAGTTATATTTCTCATCTGCGCTATAGTAACTCTTATTTCTTCAAGAACACCTGGGTCTAATTGATCACCATTTTCTTTATTAAAGACCTTAACATTTATCACGCGACCTTGATGACCTGGGCTTAGTTTTTCAGAAGAGTCTTTTATGTCGCGTGCCCTTTCACCAAAGATGGAACGAAGCAACCTTTCTTCTGGAGTCAATTGTGTTTCACCCTTAGGGGTTACCTTACCTACTAAAATATCTCCAGGTTTTACTTCTGCACCTATGCGGACAATACCCCTCTCATCAAGGTTTCTAAGTTTTGCTTCTGATACATTTGGTATATCAAAAGTTGTCATTTCTGGTCCCAACTTTGTGTCTCTTACGCTGACCTTAAAATCTTTTGCGTGTAGTGAAACAAACTTTCCCTGCTCCACAATTTTGCTTGAAATCAAAATCGCATCTTCATAAGTCATGCCGTGCCAACACACAAACGCAACTCTAAGATTTTGACCGAGAGCAAGTTGACCTTGATCGGTTGATGCTGCGTCTGCCAATATCTGACCCTGCTTGACTTTTTGTTTGAGAGAAACGATGGATCTTTGATGATGTATGGAAGGGCTGTTGGTTCTGCCAAATTTAATCAAGTGGTAATGATAGTTTTTACCACTCACCCCTTTCATTTTTATCTCCTCTGCATCAACATATGTTATTTCGCCATCCTCTTCCGCGACAATCATACGCCTTGAGCTTTTTGCGACATCACCCTCAATTCCCGTTGAAACATAAGGGGCTTCTGGTGAAACATATATCGTTGCCTGTTTTTGTGTGTTCGCACCGAGAAGCGCTCTGTGTGCGGCATCATGCTCAATAAAAGGAATAAGCGCTGCTGCTACAGACAAAGTTTGATTGCTTGAGACATCTATGTATTCTATTTTTTTAGGAGAACTAAATCTTGGCTTGCTGTCTTTTCTGATTATCACTTGTTTATCTAAAATTTTTCCGTCCTTATCACACGACACAACCCTATGAGCAATCCTATATTTTTCTTCTTCCTCTGCATTTAGGCTGACTACTTTTTTTGTTATAACACCATCCTCAACTTTGGCATAAGTTGTTTCAATGATTCCATATCTGTTGACATCTGCATACAGTGCCAACTGAAGATTCAAACCAATGTTTGGACCTTCTGGCGTATGAACAGGACAAATACGACCGTAGTGTGATGGGTGCAAGTCGCGAACAGCGATGCCGGCATGCTCGCGCGTCAAACCACCAGGACCAAGTGCAGAAATTGTTCTTCTATGCTCAATCTCTGCAACTATGTTTTCCTGTTTCATAACATGAGAAAGTTGGTCTGTAAGGAAAAATTCATTAACAGAAGAACGAAAAGGCTGCGGGTTTAGAAAATGTGGAGTTGTAAAAGAAGTATCTATCGTTGTCATACGATCTTGCGTGTTTTTGGCCAATCGTGCTATTCCCCTCCTTATCCTTAACTGAAAAAGTTCACCTACATATCTAACCCTTCTTGAAGAAAGATTGTCTATATCATCTGGCTGTGCTTTTGGATCATTGTTGAGACGGACAATCTCCCCAAGTATAGTCATCACATCTTCAATAGAAATAGTTCTTCTTTCTATAGAACCTTTTGTCATTTTTATACCAAATCTTTTGTTAAATCTGATTCTTCCGAGCTCAGAGATATCGTATTGCTCTTTGGAAAACATATCATTTATCTTTGCTTTTGCATTTTCTGGCGTCAATTGGTCTCCTGACCGTATTTTCTTGTAGAATTCAACACAGGCATCATCTACTGTCTCTATGCTGTCTTTAAGTATCGTCTTTTTTAGCATATCGCGAACATCTTTGTTAGATGTTGCTTTTAATATCTGGTCGTCTGTTTTTAACCCAAAAGCACGCAAAAAAGTACTCACATACACCTTTCCAGTCCTATCCACGCGGACAGAACATGTTCCATTTATGTCCGTCTCAAACTCAAGCCACGGACCTTTTGATGGGGTAATTCTCGCAGAGAAACACCGCACATTTTTCACATCTTTTGCATTAAAGAAAACACCAAATGACCGTGTCAATTGTGACATTATAATTCTCTCAACACCGTTTATTATAAATGTTCCCCTGTCTGTCATAATTGGCACTTTGCCAAACAGAATTTCTTGTTTCTTTTCCGTTTTCTGAATTTTGTTTTTGAACTTTACCATTACTTTTAGCGGCGCATCATAAGTAAGCATGTTTTCTTTTGCATGCTGTTCGCTATATTTTGGAGAATCAAAACTATAAGAGACAAAAGATAGTTCAAATTTATCTCCGCTGTAGTCAGATATAGGAGAGTAGCTTTTAAACATTTCCCACATCCCCTCTTCCATAAACCAATTAAAAGACTCCTTTTGTGGTCCCAAAAGGTCTGGCAATTTAAGTAATGGTTTTTTATAACCAAGAAAATATTTTTTCTTTTTTGATCCTACTGTTTCACCCATGCGTCAATAAGACAATAATAAGTAAACAAAAAACTAAACGCTTAAACGCGTAAAGTGTTTTTTATACCCCTTTTATATAATTATTTATAATTTTTATGTGTATTAAAAATAAACCCCACTGGTCATTGATTTTCTCACCTTTGCCACAATGTCTGAACACAATCATAAATTATAGCAAATCTCAATATATTGTCAACCACCCCTATTTTTAGGGCTTTATTCACCCTCCGTGAAAGAAACAGATATTGAGTCAGGGTCGTCAGGTATTGTTGATTTCCACGATGGGAAAACGCTTGCCTCTCCACTCTCTATACTTGGAAATGTTGAGAGTATATTGGGTATATTAGACAGTTTCTTCCCCTTTATCTCATCAATCAGCTTATTCTCATTGACAGACCAACCAAGTTTCACAGAACCATTTAGAGTAAATTCTATATCCTCCAAGTCGTCTGGGTCGTCCAAATCCTCCTCAAAAGAAATATCAAGCGAGTTGTAATCAAGAAATGTTTGTGGCGTTTCGTCAAAATTTATATTCCTTGTTACCAAACCGATTAATACCGCCTCATTGAACGCAAGAGCCCTTGCCGTTGCCCTCTCTCTTAAAATTATTGATTCATTTTCTTTGTTGTCTGTCTGAGATACAGATTCGTATGTTATGAAAAGAGTGTCATCAAGGTCAAAAATCAGCGCACCATCAAGTGTTGTTGTTTTTATTATGTCCTCTGCTTTTGTTTTAAGTTTTTCTCTCAATCTGTTTCTTGCACTTTCTATTAATGTATCCTCAGCAACAAAACGAGTTCCCGAAAAACCACCCTTTATACTTGCATCTGAACGAGCAGTAAGTTTTGCATATAGTTCAAGATCGCCCGCTTCTTTTAATCCTGGAAAACGAAATGTTGTAGGACCTATGTTGTATTCCTCACCAGCAGCATCTGCAAATATCTCTACCTCAATTGTTCCAGGGACTTCATTTCCATCAACAACCTTGAGCGCAGGAACCGTTGTTCTTTTAGGAGTGCGGTATATAAGACCATCCTCTGTCTCAAAACGGGTTGTCGCCTTCAGTCTTATAGGGGTTTTGCTTATCGCGTTTATTATCGTTACCTTACCTGTCGCATTTAAGTTTACTTCCTTTGAACCATCAGCAGGTATCGCAACAGTATCTTCAATTTCTATGGACTCGGTTATTATGTATGTTGGCTGACTGCCTATATCACTCTCCTTTTTACCCGTATAAGATCCATCAACCTCAACAGTCTGCTCCTTCAAAGTAATCTCAACAGAAGCGCTTGAGAAAAAGGTTGTCAGTAAAACACCGACCAACGCAACAATGATTAAAACAAAAATAGACAACCTCACAAGTGCCCTTAATACAAGACCCCTGCCACTCCGCCTCCGCCTCACCTTACCATTAAACTCAGAAGAATGAGTTTGTTCTACAGATTTGTTCCCCTGTCTTGAGGGCTTTTTTACTTTCGGCTTTTCAATAGCGCTTATTCTATTTGTCGGCTCATCACCATTCATATATTTAATATTATACTACAAAAGGCAGGGGTCATGTGGTGGGGGTGTGAAACTGGGTTGATTGTGTAGGTGGTTATTCTTTTCTATTTTTCTAACCTATGAATATGAATATTGGGATATTGCCTTTCGAGTTTATTAAATTCTTCATCACTCATATTTCGGCTAACAACTAGTCTTTCTAAATTATAAGGACGACGTGGTGGTGGAAATTCTTCTGCATTTGTGAGACCTTTGAGTTCAAGCCACCAAACACTCTCAGGTATCTTCAACCCTTCTGCAGTTTTGAGACCGTTGAGAGAAAGCCTCTTCACACTCTCAGGCATCTTCAACCCTTCTGGGTTTGTGAGACCGTTGAGAGAAAGAATCTTCACACCCCCAGGTATATTCAACCCTTCTGGGTTTGTGAGACCGTTGAGTTCAAGATGCTTCACACCCTCAGGTATATTCAACCCTTCTGGGTTTGTGAGACCGTTGAGTTCAAGATGCTTCACACCCTCAGGTATATTCAACCCTTCTGGGTTTGTGAGACCGTTGAGTTCAAGATGCTTCACACCCTCAGGTATCTTCAACCCTTCTGCAGTTTTGAGACCGTTGAGATAAAGCTCCTCCACACCCTCAGGTATATTCAACCCTTCTGGGTTTGTGAGACCGTTGAGATAAAGCCACCTCACACCCTCAGGTATATTCAACCTTTCTGGGTTTGTGAGACCGTTGAGAGAAAGACCCCTCACACCCTTAGGTATCTTCAACCCTTCTGGGTTTGTGAGACCGTCGAGAGAAAGAATCTTCATGCCCTCAGGTATATTCAACCCTTCTGGGTTTGTGAGACCGTTGAGAAAAAGTGCCATCACACCCTTAGGTATCTTCAACCCTTCTGCAGTTTTGAGACCGTTGAAATCAAGTTCCAACACACCCTCAGGTATATTCAACCCTTCTGGGTTTGTGAGACCGTTGAGATGAAGATGCTGCACGCCCTCAGGTATATTCAACCCTTCTGGGTTTGTGAGACCGTTGAGAGAAAGTGACCACACACCCTCAGGTATATTCAACCCTTCTGGGTTTGTGAGACCATTGAGTTCAAGATTCTCCACACCCTCAGGTAATGGCGGAATGTCTTTTATATTTGTGGTTGAAAGAATAATTATGTATTCACCCCCAACAACAATTGGAAATTTAGTTCCGCCGTTTCTTTTTAGTTCTGCTAATTCTTTATCTTCAATTAATAAATTCCCAAGGTGATACACGCATTTACCAGATAGGGCTTCTTCTTCCGAAGTGCTTATTTGATCCTTTGGAACACCAAAGATATATGCAACATCTTCTATTTTATCTCTTCCTCTCAGTATTTCTTCTATCATCTCTTCACCTCCTAAGAAGTTGTGTATCTTGCCATCAATTTCATATAGAAAGCGTAGGTCTTCTTTTGATATTGATAGTGGGCTGTTGTGGATCTCTGTAACCCGTTTCATGTCCTCCGCTGCCTTGTTGTATCTCTCCGCTTCTTGTGGGTATTCCTCAAGCTTTTCTTTGAGGACAGGGAATATGTATTCATCTAATGTTTGCCCCTCTTCTATCCCGCTTATCTCGCGTATACCTTTCCCTCTAAACGCTATCGTCAATCTTGGGATAGTGGGGTCTCCTCTTTTATCATTGGAATAGTAGATAAGGGCATCTCCATTGTCTAAGTACCCTTCGCAAGTATTGATAGAACCTTCTAAACACCAGCCAGTGTGATGTCCTTGAAGTGAATCAAACATTTCTTTTTCTTGTCCTTTTGTAAATCTTCTCCACTTACCATCAATCACCTCAAGATGCTCAGCACCTCTGTTTCTTTTCAATATCTCCATCCTTCTGATGTATGCCTTTACAAAGTTTTTGTTCTCTAAGTATGTTCTAAATTCCTCATCTTCTGTTTCTATGTCCTTACCTTCCACTATCTTATTGAAATGCTCATATATTCCCGCAAGGGCTTGTTTGTTTAATGTTAGGAATGGTTTTGCTGTGTATTTTGTTCTTTTGTAGAATTGCTTCTCATTTACTTTGTATTCACCCACACGCAACACATTCTTTAGGGCAAGGAACTTAAACCAAAGGGGATATGCGTCTGTCTCATGTGATGCAAAATACTCTATCCAATTGTAGAGACTATCCTCTTGGTCTCCTATCACCCTTTCTGCATATTCTTTCTTCAGTCTTGGAATCTCACTCTTTGTTATGTCCTCACCCCATGATATGTCCTTACCCCTATCTCTTTCTATTTTTAGATGATTATTAAATGCCTTAGATATATTCTCCTCTTTTATGATATGGTTTCTCTTCACCATCCTCCATATCGCCTCTACCCCTCTTTCCCTCTTTTGTTCGTCCTCCCTTTGCAACACTTGTGCATAACGATCCAGAAATACCTTAATAATTTCTTCTGGCTTGTCTATCTTTTCACCAGTCCTTACCTCCTCCCTTTTTGCAGGTCCTCTAATCTTTTTGAATAAATGTTGGTCGGCACCTCCCAAGAACTCTGCACCCATCTTGTTTTCTTTCATATATTCTTATTATACCTTACTCAAAAGCGAGGAAGGGCAGGGGTCATGTGGTGGGGGTGTGAAACTGGGTTGATTGTGTAGGTGGTTATTCTTTTATTCTGGTTATCTCCGCTCAATTTCAATATGAGGATATTGCTCTTTGAGTTTATTAACTTCTTCATCACTCATATGTTGGCTAACAGTTAGTCTTTCTAAATCATTAGGAAGTGGTGGAAATTCTTCTGCACTTGGGAGACCCTTGAGTTCAAGCCACACCACCCTCTCAGGCATATTCAACCCTTCTGGGTTTGTGAGACCGTTGAGAGAAAGATCCAGCACACTCTCAGGTATCTTCAACCCTTCTGGGTTTGTGAGACCGTTGAGTTCAAGATTCTGCACACCCTCAGGTATATTCAACCCTTCTGGGTTTGTGAGACCGTTGAGAGAAAGACACCTCACACCCTCAGGTATTTTCAAACCTTCTGCAGTTGTGAGACCGTTGAGAGAAAGTACCCCCACACTCTTAGGCATATTCAACCCTTCTGGGTTTGTGAGACCATTGAGTTCAAGATTCCACACTCTCTCAGGTAGAGGCGGAATATCTTTCATGCTTGTGATTGAAAGATTAATTACGTATTCACCCCC
Organism: Candidatus Campbellbacteria bacterium; assembly: GCA_028817035.1. NCBI lineage: Bacteria > Candidatus Campbelliibacteriota > Candidatus Campbelliibacteriota bacterium. Next base: position 75,722 of record JAPPQH010000010.1, read on the forward strand.
AACAACAATTGGAAATTTAGTTCCGCCATTTCTTTTTAGTTCTGCTAATTCTTCATCTCCAATTCTTAAATCCCCAAGGTGATGTGTACATTTACCAGATAGGGCTTCTTCTTCCGAAGTGCTTATTTGATCCTTTGTAACACCAAATATATATGCAACATCTTCTATTTTATCTCTTCCTCTCAGTATTTCCTTTACCCTTGGGTCAGTTTCTCCTCTGAAGTTGTGTATCTTGCCATCAATTTCATATAGAAAGCGTAGGTCTTCTTTTGATAGTGATAGTAGGCTCTTGTGGATTTCTGTAACCCGTTTCATGTTCTCCATAGTCTGCTTGTATTCCTCTGCTACTTCTGGGTATTCCTCAAGTTTGTCTTTGAGGACGGGGAATATGTATTCATCTAATGTTTGCCACTCTTCTATCCCGCTTATCTCTCGTATTTTGTCTTTCCCATAAAACGCTATTGTCAGTCTTGGAACAGCAGGGTCTCCTTTTTTGTTATTGGAATAATAGATAAGGGCATCTCCATTGTCTAAGTACTCTTCGCAAGTATAGATTGAACCTTCCAGACACCAGCCAGTGTGATGTCCTTGAAGTGAATCAAACATTTCTTGTTCTTGTCCTTTTGTAAATCTTCTCCACTTACCATCAATCACCTCAAGGTGCTCAGCACCTCTG
>JAPPQH010000011.1 GCA_028817035.1 Candidatus Campbellbacteria bacterium
TCTCCCTCCTCGCAGGTCCTCCCATCGTTTTATGTATGTTTGGGTTGTTGCTTCTTAGGAATTCTGCACCCATCTTGTTTTCTTTCATATATCTTTATTATATCTCATATAAAAGTGCTATAATAAAATTTAATGAATATAACACACCACGAAAATTCTTGTTTCTGTCTTTCAAGTAAAGATGTCTCTGTCGTATGCAACCCCTCTGACTCAAAAGGGAAGTCATTGAAGGGTGATATCGCGCTGGTTTCTCTTAACGACTCCGATTTTAACGGAGTGGCAAAAATAAAAAATGAAAAAGATGTGTTCGTCATAGATCACGCAGGTGAATATGAAGTCAAGGGTGTCAGTGTTCTTGGTATCTCAGTAAAAACTAATTACAAAGGTAAAGAAAAAATAAACACAATATATTCATTTGAAATTGAATCCATAAGATGTTGTGTTTTGGGTGCCGTGTCAGAAAAAACAATAACAGACAAAACACGAGAAGCGATAGGGCAGGTTGATATCGTCTTTGTGCCTATAGGTGGGGGACATCTGCTCTCTGCTTCTGAAGGTTATAGACTTGCGATATCTCTGCAACCTTCGTTAATCATACCAACCTCATACAAAGGCAACGAAGCAGAGGTAAAAAAATTCATAAAAGCCCACGGCGATGACAAAAAAGATTCAGTGAGCAAACTCTCAATAAAAAAGAACAACCTTATGTCTGAGTCGACAGATGTCGCGATAATTGATTATTCCTAAATTTTCAGATGAAAGACTTTATAAGAAAATTGCAGAAAAAAGATATAAAGACAAGAAAAAGGGCGGCAAAGCGCATAACATTTATAATAGTAGGCATCATCGTGGTGGTCTGGCTGGCTTATTTAATATTTTTTGGTATATAAAAATAATTATTTAACATAATCATCTAAAAATCATATAAAAAAATAATATTTGTGGTAAAATATATATAATATGCCCAAAGACAAAAAAAACACAGAAGAGCCAGAGGACAAGAATGTCCATGTCAACATACAGCCTGCTGAAATAACAGAGCAGATGCGCTCTGCATATTTGGACTATGCAATGTCAACTATCACATCTCGCGCCCTTCCAGATGTTCGTGATGGTTTGAAACCAGTCCAAAGAAGAATAATGTATGCGATGCACGGGATAGGATTGAACCACACTGCAAAAACAAGAAAGTCAGCAAGGATAACCGGTGAGGTAGTGAGCAAATACCACCCACACGGAACGGTCTCTGTTTATGACACAATGGTTAAGCTCGCGCAGGAGTTCAACACAAGATATCCGCTTGTTATAGGACAGGGTAACTACGGCTCCATAGACGGAGATCCACCTGCCGCTGAAAGATACACAGAAGCAAAACTTTCTAAAATAGCTGAGGAATTGTTAAAGGATGTAAATAAAGAAACAGTTTCTTGGATTCCTAATTATGAAAACACCACAAAAGAACCAACAGTTCTTCCTGCGCGTATCCCTAATTTAATTTTGAACGGAACACTCGGAATAGCGGTTGGAATGGCAACTGATGTCCCACCGCACAATATAGTTGAAGTTGTCTCTGCATTAAAACACCTCATAGACGACCCCGAAGCAACAAATGAAGATTTACTTGAACACATAAAAGGACCTGATTTTCCAACAGGTGGGATTGTTTATAACAGAAAAGACATACACCACGCTTATGCAACAGGCAGAGGAGGGGTTGTCGTTCGCGGCGAAGCAGAAATAGTAGACGGAAAAAGGGGTTCATCAATAATCATTAAATCAATACCATACAAAGTAAACAAATCAAGGTTGGTAATGAAAATAGCACAACTTGCGCGTGAGAAAAAAATAGAAGGAATTAAAGACCTAAGAGATGAATCAACCTCAGATATAAATGTAGTCATAGATCTCAAGCCATCAGCACAACCGCAAAAAATACTCAACTATTTATACAAACACACACAGCTTGAAGACACATTTCACTACAACATAACAGTCCTTGTCGGTGGCGTCCCAAAAACTCTTTCTCTGAAAGCGCTTCTTGAGGAGTTTATAAAACACAGAGAAACCATCATAACCCGCAGAACCAAATTTGATTTGAACAAAGCAAAGGAAAGAGAGCACATAGTCGCCGGACTTAAAAAAGCACTTGATCACATTGATGAGATAATCAAGTTGGTAAAAAAGGCGAAAGATGTGAAAGAAGCGCGGGCATCCCTTATAAAAAAGTTCAAATTCTCGGACAGACAGGCAGAGGCAATTTTGGAAATGAAAATCCAGAAATTAACCGGACTTGAAAGAAAAGAACTTGAAGATGAACTTAAAAAATTGAGGGCTTTAATAAAGGAATTGGAGGCACTTTTGAAAAGCAAGAAGAAAATATATGATGAAATTAAGAAAGATCTCAAAGAAGTAGAGGAGAATTATGGCGACAAAAGAAGGACAAAAATCATGTCTTCTGCGCTCAAGACATTTTCAGATGAAGACCTTATCCCAGATGAACTTAGCGTCCTTGTTCTCACAGAAGGCGGTTATGTAAAAAGGACAAACCCAACAACATACAAAAGACAAAAAAGAGGCGGAGTTGGTGTCGTTGACCTAAACACGAAAGAAGAAGACGCGATAAAACTATTGCTCACAACAAGTAGCCATAGCAATATGTTGTTTTTCTCTGATTATGGAAAAGTATATTCAATAAAAATGTATGAAATACCAGAAGGCAAAAAGGCAACCAGAGGAAAATCGCTTGCAAACTTTATTTCTTTATCAGCAGGTGAAAAAGTCACCTCCGTCTTGGATGTCCCATCAGACTTCAAAGAAAAAAAGGGTTCGTTGTTTATCGTAACAAAGCACGGCGTGGTGAAAAAAATGAAAGTAAAACATTTTGAATCTGTAAGACAGAACGGACTGATAGCACTTACTCTCAAAAAAGATGACAAACTGATAGACGCGCTCTTTTTGGCTGAAAAAGATGAGATAATGTTGTTCTCAAAAAAAGGCAAGGCAATAAGATTTGCAGAAAGTGATATTCGCGAGATGGGAAGAACCGCCTCCGGTGTTAAAGGAGTGGGACTTGATAAAGATGATGAAGTTGTATCTGTAGGCAAAATATCAAGTGACGCTAAAAATGTAAATGTCTTAACAATTTCTAAAAAAGGTTATGGAAAACTAACCCCAGTTAAAGAATACAGAATACAAAAAAGAGGTGGCAGGGGTATTTCCTCAATGAAAGTCGGTGAAAAAACAGGTCCCGTTGTAACCGGCATCATCGTGGACGAAAATGTATCAGAACTCGCGACCATGTCTGCAAAAGGTCAGGTGATAAGAACAGAAATAAAACAAATGAAAAAACTTGGTCGCCAAACACAAGGCGTGAAAATTATGAGATTAAGAACAGGTGACAGTGTCGCCTCCGCCACAACATATTCATATGAATAACCATCCATTAGAGAATATAAAACAAGCAGGAATAAAAAGCGGAAGCATAGTTATTGATTTTGGTGCAGGACTTGGCGAGTACACAAATGAAGTAAGCAAAGTAATAGGTGAAAACGGCAAAGTGTATGCACTTGATATACAAAAAGATTTAGTTCAATCACTAAAAGAAAGAATGCGAGAAAAGGGAAGAGAAAACGCTGTATTTATCTGGGGCAACCTTGAGAAAGAGAGAAGCACAGGGATGGAGGCGAATTGTGCTGATTTTGTCATAATGGCAAATGTCTTGTTCCAGATAAACAATAAAGATATCGCTATAAAAGAAGCAAAAAGAGTGCTCAAACAGGGCGGCATCCTTCTTTTCATAGACTGGCTAGACTCTTTTGATGGTCTTGGACCAAGCCCTGATATGATTATAAAAGAGGAGGATGTGCGTGACTGGGTCAGCAATGCGGATTTCATAATAGTCCGTCCAATAAAGACAGGAGAGCATCACTTCGGTTTTATAGCAGAAAAAAAATGAAAACAAATTTTTCACAAGGATTAATAGTTCAATATGTTTTGTTAGGAATATTTGCAGCAGTCGCTGTTGGTTTTGTCGCATTCATTTCTCTTTACAGAGGAAGCAGCGACTCAGCAAGCGGACTTGATCTTACAGGTTTTACTATATGGGGAACACTCCCACAGGAACATGTTTTACCAGTACTGAACAAACTTATTGAACAAGACACATCTTATGAAAACATAGCATACTTTGAAAGAGACCCAATAACTTTTATTGATGAATTTGTAAACGCAGTCGCAAGTGGAAGAGGACCCGACTTAGTGCTACTCTCTCACGAATCAATAATAAGAGAGTATGACAAGTTGATAAGCATACCTTACTCTTATTTCCCACAATCAGAATATAGAAACTCTTACTTTGAAGTCGCTGATGTTTTGATCGCACCAGAAGGCATTTTGGCAATTCCTTTTGCTACTGACCCAATAATACTTTTCTACAACAAAGAAACACAGAAAAGTATATTTCGCGCAGACATACCAAATTCTTGGGAAGACATAGCAATTAAAATAACCCCCGCAGCAACCATAAAAAACGGTTCCGTAATCACCGCAAGTGGCATTGCGCTTGGCTCTTTTAACAACATATCCTATGCAAAAGACATAATATCAACACTCCTTCTACAAGCCGGCATCCCAATCGTTTACAGAACAGAAAACGGCTCCTTTGTTTCCTCATTACAACCATTCGGCAGTCAAGAAAGCGTTTTATCTCCAGCAAATGTAGTCTTCCGTTTTTATACCGAATTCTCAAATCCAAACAAAAGCGTGTACTCTTGGAACAACTCACTCCGCGATGACAGAGAACTCTTCTTATCAGGAAAATTATTTTTATATCTTGCACCTGCGAGTGAGTATGAAATTCTTACAAGAGCAAACCCAAATCTCAATTTTGGAACATCCATAATCCCACAACCAAAAGGAGCACCCTCACCAAAAACTTTTGCCCGACTATACGCATTTGCTATTCCAAGATCCGCAAGAGACTCCGCACTCTCAATCTCAGTAGCAAACATACTTTCAGATGTTAATGTGATAGCACAGACAAACCCCATCCTACCTCCCCCTCACAGAGCACTATTCTCATCTTACCCAGACAGCGAGTTTGGAAACACCGTCTATAGATCCGTGCTCATATCAGACACATGGCACGACCCCTCCTTCAGAGAAACAGAAATAATATTTAGAAACGCCATTTTATCCATTATTTCTGGTCGAGAATCAACAAGAAACGCCATAGAAGGAATACAACAAAATATTGAAGCAATTATTTTAAGAAGAGAAGAAGCATCCCAGCAATAGTAGGTTATACTATACTCATATGGTATTAACACGCTTTTTCATCATCTCATCCATATTTTTTATACCCGCTTTTAGTGTCTACGCACAGATAGACAATCCCCTCAAGGCGCAGTCATTAACCGATTTGATATCAAACATAATAGACGCTCTACTACTGATAGTGATTCCGTTGATAGTTGTCGCCATCGTTTTTATAGGTTTTTCTATGGTTTATAATGCCGCAATAGGCAACAGTGAAAAACTTAAAGAAAACAAAATTTGGCTTCTTTATGCACTGTTAGGTTCAGCTTTAATATTAAGTGTCTACGGCATCAAAGCAGTCATAGAACAAACCGCAGATGAAATACTGGTACAGAACACAGAAATTTATGAAAAAGATATCGCGCATAATATAAAAGATTTATGATTACTCTTCTCGCATTGTTTTTAATATTTTTTTCCACCCCAGAAGCCGTGTCTGCCGCAAGTTTCAGAGAACTCGTGGAAGGAACCCTACTTGACTTTTTATCAAGCCTTCTCCAAATCGCCTTTTCATTAATGATATTATTTTTTATTTGGAACGCAGCACTGATGGTTATAATGAATCCAGATGACATACAAAAAAGAGGAGCGCTAAAATATCGCATAGTGTGGAGCCTAATTATAATCGCCTTCACATTCTCCATATACACAGCGATAAGAATTTTGCAATCCTCATTTGGTCTTGGTGTATGAAAAACATTTTTAATAATAAAAATAAAATATTTTTGGCAACATATACAACCCTTCTTTTTCCAGTTTTTGCTTTCGCACAAGAAGGAGGAGAAACCACTGGCATAGGCGCAGTTATTGAAGGAGTAGAAAATATAATCGCTTCAACATTCAATATACTTTTTGCACTCGCATTTCTTTTCTTTATTTATCGTCTTACATTATTCCTTCTTTCAAGCGAAGACACCGACAGAAAAGAAAAAATGAGATACATAATGATCTCTCTTGTCATTCTCGCAGTGATGTTTAGTTTTTATGGAATAGTCCGCATCATCCAAAGCACCATTTGTATTAGAGGTGAGACAATCAGCAGACCAGTGGGTTCCGATGCTCCAGAAGGTTCAGGACCATCTTCAGGGCAGATAGAATCACCAATTTTTCGCACCGAACCAGTGATAATAGAAAGAAACGGTGAAAGAGTGGGTGCCAGTCGCCAAACTCCAAGACAGTTTCCAAGGGGAACACAATTCCAGCAAACAAGATGTGGGGATGTGGGAGAGGTAAAAACCCCCTCAATCACCCAAGAAATAATCAACAAATTAGTTCCCAAGAAGAGATAGGGCAGTAAAGCAAATACCTACCAACCCCAACTTTTCCACCTTATTATTGCCATTTCTTATATTATTAGTCGCATTTTGAGTATAATTAAAGATATATAAATTATTAAAATATTTTGATTATGAAAAGCATAGAATTAAACAAAGCATCTTATTTGCTACCAGTTCTTTTATCTCTTATCTTACCAGCAATTTCGTTTGCCCAAACCGGTACTGTGAGAACTGTAGAAGGTAATATTTTGGGAATAATACAGGCAGGTGTTAATATATTGTTTGCACTTGCATTTTTGTTCTTTCTTTGGCAGTTAGTGAGATACTTAATGGGGGCAGAAGAAGAAAAATCAGAAAGAGTAAAAAAGATAGTCACAGCTTTGGTTATCTTGGTTATAATGTTCTCTGTCTGGGGTATCCTTCGTTTCATTCAAGGATCAATAGGAAGTGATAGAACCCAAAGCCCCATCCAACAGCCAAACCTACCCACAAGACGATAGTAAAAGAAAAATTATATCTTCTTTAACAAACTCTCTTAATAGGGTGGGGTCCAAATATGCCTGTTCAAAATTTTGTCAACTCTCTCAGTGAGGCACTTCTTAATCCTCTCATAATACTCCTCTCAAGTTTGGCGGTAATAATTTTTGTCTTTGGTATGGCAAGGTTTGTCCTTCAAGCAGAAGATGAAGAAGGAAGAAAAAAAGGCAAAGAACTTATGATATGGGGAACCACAGGACTCTTTATTATATTCACCGTCTTTGGTATTCTTGAATTACTTAAAGATATTGTGCCACAATAATAAAGTGCACCGCCCATAGCTCAATTTGGCAGAGCAGCTCCCTCTTAAGGAGACGGTTCTAGGTTCAAGTCCTAGTGGGCGGACTTGAATGATTTTATAAGCAAATCAACAAACAAAATAAATTTATTATATAATAAACATAATGAGATCTATTGAAATAAGAAGAGCATCCGAAAAGGAAGAGTTTAACCCCGAAGCAGCCCTTAACAAAGAAAGGAGTTTTTTGAGGAGGATGAAAGAAAATCATCCACATCTCTCTTCTGTGGTACTGGCACTTCTTTTAGGTTCATCATTAGCGAAAAGCACAACTGTAAATGCTGTACAATTTGGAGACCACCAAACTGGCGAAAGGATTTCAGCAAGAGATCATTCAGATTTTGGAAAAAAGGAAGATCATGAAGCAATACTAAGGGACGCAATTCCTCAACGCCCAACGATAGTCGCAAATGTTGAAGACCAATCAACCACAGAAGCAAAAATCATAAGACCAGTTGAAGTACATAGGAATGCACATTTTAGCCTAAATGTAAACGAGCAAGCAAGAGAAACGGGCGAAAAAGAGCTTAATTTTCAAAACTTTGTTGAATTAGCAGGCGGAAGAATAGAATCCTTTGTTACTACAGATGGTCGTGTGATAACACAAGAACAATATCTTGAGTATCAAGAGGCAGTCAACGGAGGTTTAGAAGAAGAATGGAAAGAAGGAATTCAAACTACCAACAAAGCATTAAGCTATATAAATGCACTTCTAAATCCTACTAATTCACACCAATCTAAATTTAGGGATGCTGCAGGTACTTTTACAATCCGAAGTTCGCTTAGCAATCCAAATGACTCAACACATCTGGATTCATGGAAAGAAGGAAGAAAAGGAGATATAAGAAAAATCTTAGAACTTTACAATCCCCACGCTGCAATAACCATACCAGACGAGGCCGTCAATAGAATTTTTGATCTTGCCGACAACTGGTCTGAATCAATTGCAGGTTATTATAATTGGGATGGGTTCTTATGGAATGCTATAAAGAAAGGTATGAGAACCAAAGAGAAAGTGTATAGGAGAGATGAAAGAGATAAATGGCAGCAGAATCAAGAAGAAGCTTATAACAAATTATTTTGGGCAATAGGAAAAACATTGTATGGCGGTTTGTTCCCAGATAAAGAAAAATATATAAACAAGAGACTAGAAATACAATTTCCTTTATTTTACAAGTTTAGTCCGATTTATGAAGAGATAAAAAGTCAAGCAGGGACAGATGCAGTAGGTTATGGACTTGATGTGACATCTGTGCGTGCAGATGCCGTAGAACAGAAAGATTTATCTCCACAACGATTATCAGAACTCGCCAAATCAGCAGAAGAGTTACTTCAAATTATTGAGTATAAAGAAGACCTTTCATCATTAATTAATAAAAAATGGACAAAAATAGAGGGACAAATAGAATTTTTAGAAAAACAGATTGAGAATAATGAGGAATCCATAAGGGGAATTGGTCTTCAAGTGTCGAGAGGCAAAATGAAGGAAACAGAAGCGGACAAAGAGAAAGAAAGATTAAGACAGCAAATTGCAGAGTATGAGAAAAGGATTATTGATTTACATGGTGATGTGTGGGAGGAGAAACAAATGGAGATATGGGAGTTTCTAAAAGGCAAATTCCCTAAGAATCTATACAAAGAATTTGAGTTAAATGTTGAAAAGGTATCTGCAAAAGAGAGAAAACTTATCACAAATCTTTCTGAACTTGAACGTATATTACAGACTAAAGAGGGAAAAGATATTTTGAGAAGGCACTTTCCAGGCAAAGATGATGCTATAGACAAAATGATTGCTTATTTTTCAAATCAAAACCAATCATGACCACCAATCTTGAAAAAATATTAGAAATTATAGAAAAGTCAGATATTTCATCTGAAAGTGTCAAAGATTTTGTTAATTCTCTGAAAAAAGTAAAAGATGAAGACCTAAAACCACTACACACCCTTTTTATGATCCATCCAAAATGGATTCTCTGGATGTCTGAAAATTTTAAAGCAAAGAAAGAAGCATTTGCAAAAAAAGACAGCAAAAAATGGGAAGAAATAATGAAAAAAGAGGAAGACCTACTCAAAAGACTTGCAGGGGAGAGCAAATAGTTTGGAATATGTGAGTCCGACCTTGCCGAGCTTGCGAGGCAAGTCAAGCGAACGGCAAAGCCGTTCGCGATAATAAAGTAGTATTATAGGATTTGGAGGGCGTGAGTCCGACCGCAACGAGCCTGCGAGTTGCGTCAAGCGACCAAGCGTAAGTGAAAGATTGGAAGGTGTGGAACTTGACCTTGCCGAGCTTGCGAGGCAAGCCAAGCGAGGCAACGAAGTTGCCGAGCGATAATAAAAAAGAAAAACTCCGTTGCTCTGGCGAGCAACGGAGAGATTAGACGGAAGGATTCAACCAAGAGCACGGTCATAACCACCAAATCGTCGAACAGCATTATATATGTCATCCCACGATCTGACGATATCAACTCCCTCCAAATACTGTTCTTCCTCAATACAAACCAAGACAGGTTTGATGGTTTTGGGACCAGTGTAACGACCAGGACATTCTTTTATTTTTTCCAGTATCGGGAGGATTTTTTCTGGACTATCATCAAAGAAGATAACAGGACCAGGTCTCTGTATGTCATCCCATTTACTATTAGAATATCCTACACCACGGATCTCCTTTATAGGAAAACCACGCTTCTTCAACATCTCTTTGGCGACAGGAATGCTTTTGTACCTTGAAGACACCACAGAAACATCAACACCCAACTCTTGGAGTTGTCTGACACACTCCAAAGCACCCTCAGCAGGCTTCAGATCCATAGCGTATTTTTCACTATAAACCATGTTCAAAAAGATAGTTGAGTAATCAGTTCCTTTTTCCCTCATCACACCTCTGAGATACTGGGATTGGTTTTCCTCCTGCTCAGGAGTCATGCAAATACCAAATTCCTCCTCCGCGACAAACGATTTCAACTTTTTAATTCCCACGAAGAGAACCCCATCAAAGTCAAAAACAGCATACATAGTCATCTCTTCGCCTCCGTTTTGAAAAGATCATTCGGCAACGACAAGTCGCCTTCAAGTATTAATGATACAACAATACCAACACAACAGCAAGGAGGGAACAAGGAGGGGAGAGACAAAAAAATAGAGCAGACACAAGGTCTGCTCTATTCAAATCACCGCTTTTTGAACACCCTGCTTTCAAAGGAAGAGATATCATTTTCTACCTTCAACAATATCTCTGATGTTTTGTCTGCACGGAGAGATTCACCCACAAAAGGAAAGAAATAATTCTTCAAACAACCCTCAGTCTCCTTAAACAAAGCAAATGCTTTGTCCAAGTTTGACCTCGCATCATCAATATCCTCTTTGTAGATTTTGTAGATATCGCAAAAAGGGTTTTTGGCATACCTTTCAATTTCGTTTAAGCGTTTTCGCAAGCTTGAAACCTTTCCACTTACAGAATCAGACCAACCCTCCAAATCCATCTTGATTGTGCGAGTCAGCGTTGGGACACGAACAGTTGTGATCAAGACACCTTCAGTTTCCATCACTTCACCTCCTTTGTTGTTCGTGGTTAAAGAACATGTCTATTTATATATTACCACCTCTACACAAAGCGTCAAGTGTGCGTTAATAAAAAAGAAAAACTCCGTTGCTCTATGACGAGCAACGGAGAGTTTGACTAAAGAGGTTGAAGAAACCCAACCCCTTCTCCAAATCGTTGAATGATATTGTCTATATCCTCCCACGATCTGGCAATATCAACTACATTTGGGCATTGTTCCATGCATTGTTCTTCTCCTTCTAAGTTGCATAAGACAAGTTTGATGCGTCCGCTCTGGTAGTCAGAGCGTACCTCCATCTCTTCCAATATGTAGTCAATATTTTCTTTCTCATTGTCAACGAATACCGTGAAACCGGGTCTTTGTATGGCATCCCATTTACTATTGAGATGTCCTACACCATGGAACTCCTCTATAGGAAAGCCATACTTCTTCAATGTCTCCTTCGCAAGATAAAGACTGGTTGTCATTGAAGATACCGCAGATATGTTGACACCCAACCCCTTGAGTCGTTTGACGCACTCCACAGCACCCTCAGCGGGCTTTATGTTTACAGAGTGTTCGCCACGCCAAACCTCGCGAAGAAAAGCTTCATAGTCAAGCCCTTCTTGTCTAAACAACTCTTTACGCGTTTGGTATTTCTTCTCTTTAGAGGGCGAAATACCAAGGGCTTTCAAGGTTTCCATCACAGACTTGTCTACCCCCTTGATCATGACACCATTGATGTCAAAAACAGCATACATAGTCATCTCTTCGCCTCCGTTTTGAAAAGATCATTCGGCAACGACAAGTCGCCTTCAAGTATTAATGATACAACAATACCAACACAACAGCAAGGAGGGAACAAGGAGGGGAGTGGCGGAGCCACGAGCGATAATATAAAAACTTGGTTTTGTAAAATAATAAAATAGTATATTTTATTATAATTGGGTGGAAGGGTCGCGGAGGGCGTGGGTCCGACCGCAACGAGCTTGCGAGGCAAGTAGTATTATAATATATTTATTATAATAAATATATTATAATAAATATATTATAGGATTTGGAGGGTGTGAGATGATGCGAGCGAGCGAATGAAATAGTTTGGAATATGTGAGTCCGACCTTGCCGAGCCTGCGAGGCAAGTCAAGCGAACGGCAAAGCCGTTCGCGATAATAAAGTAGTATTATAGGATTTGGAGGGGAGGCTGTGATTTGCTTGAAGTGATTGGTGTTTTTTTAGAGTCTTCGCCCTAACTTCTTTTTAAATCAATAATCATTGGAATATTAGATTTAACTGCTTTACCTGTTATAATTGCATGGTATTGTTTTAGATTTGGAAGTGTCTGTACCATTTCTTTTCCAACATAGTTGCCCAAAAAAGAAAAACTTGTTTCATCAAATGCTTGAAAACAAATAACAGTATTACATTGAGTTAAAACAGTTTTTGAAACATTGGCAGTTCTTTGCGCTATCACAAGAAAGCCAATACCGTATTTTCTACCCTGTAATGCTATCTGACCAATACTATTCACTAAACTTTGTGATGTTTTATCACTACTTCCCATGAAGTTCCATTCTGGGATGATTGTATGGGCTTCTTCAAGAACTACACAAGTCTTTATAGGGTTTTTTATCCTTTGTCTTTCTTTGGCTATTTCAAAAAGGACTTTAAAGAAGTATCTTGTGTAGTCTAAAATTCCAGTTGTGTTGCTTAGATCTGGTAATTCAAAAACTTTGATATTACTACTTGTGTCATCAAAAAATAATTCTATTTCTTTTTTAAGAATCTTGTTTATTTCCCCTTGCTCTTTTTTTATCCTGCCTTTATCTTGTTGGTTAGAAAACTTTTCTAATTCACTATTTATCCAGTTTATTTTCTCTGCAATTTGTTTGGCTTCAGCATCCTTTATGATATTTGAAGGTGCAGGGGTAAGTGTTGTGATAAATTCTTTATTGAAATCAACACAAATAACTTTTGTATCTGCTTTAATTTTATTGATAATTTCATGCGCAAGGAATGATTTACCTGACCCAGTTACTCCTAATAATGCCGTATGATGACTTATAGCCTCATCTAAATTGATTACCGATGGCAAACTAGTTTTTGGAATACTTCCTAGTTTATAATCAGGGTAAGAAAATTTATTAACTTTTGTATCAGATGTATCGGCCATAAATATGGGTGTATTTATTGGTGGAACCCAACCATATTTTTGAAATGAAAGTTCGTCATCACACCATTCCCCAAGCTGAATAGCCTCTCCCTCAATGAAACCCATTTCATTTCGTGCCTCAAGTCTCTCTTTGTGTGTTGTTCCACTTACTACTTGATAAAAAAGTTTTTCATCACCAATATTTAATTCTAACAAATCTCCTTCTTGCAGATCTTCTTTCTTTTTTGAATATTCAAACTTAATTTTTCCTATATTTGAGCCATCAATCACAACTCCGACAAAGTCATCAATTTTAAGCTCTTTTTCCCTGTTTTTAATATTGTCAGATATTTTGTAAACAACATTTTTCTCAAGATTAGGTTCTTTTTGGATTCCATTATTAAGTTGTAATACTTTTATCCATCTTTCTTGATCTAATAGATATGTATCGAAAATAATTCCAGTTATGATTATATCATTTGAACCTTGCATAGAATATTTGAATTGAACCAAATCAAATTTTCTAATGCTTTGCCTGTCTTCAAACAATTTAACCAAAAATATTTTTTTGGATTGTACTCCAAAAATTTTGCCGATTTGATTTTTATCTGATTTTTTAATATCTAGAGAAAATGAATTATGAAACTTTTTTGGATCTATCAACAATATTGCTGCCCACAAAATAAGTAATATGAGAGTATAGCCATTTTTAGGTAAATCATATAAGAAAAAAAGAAAAACTGCAGAATATAAAATTTTGCCTTGTCCGACAAGAACCACTAGATTTTTTAAAGCATTTGATATTTTATTATTTTTATGATTCCCACTTTTTTCTTTATCTTCAAAGGTAAGAGCAAGAATTGATGATAAGAGAAGTAAGGACAGTATGATAACGGCACACCACCATATAATATCCTGATTAAAAAATGGGCGAATAGCAAATAGAATAAGTAATAGCGGAATGACATTTGTAATTACATTGCGTGGAGAAGTGTAATATGGCTCAATATATAAAATTGAGAACCCAATCATAAAAATTCCTGAATAAAACCAAAGATTCTTTGTTTCAGGGCTGGGCAGGATAGAACCATTAAATATATAATGCAGTAATATAAGGGCAAGTATGAAAAGGACAAAGGCTAAAAACCTATTATAAAGTATTGATTTATTTTGAATGTTCTTATTGCCTTCCATTATCTAATCTATTTATTTTGCTTGTGTACACTATCACAAAACGCTTTTAATATCAAGTAGTTTGTGATTGTCTAAGGGAAAAAGAGGTGTTTTGCATGAATTGTGATTATTTGTTATCATTACTTTAACAAATATATTTAGGGTCAAAAAAGAAAGGGTGGGGGAATAGAATATATGAAAAAAGTAAAATTTGAAAAAGAAATATTAAGTAAATACTTAGATTTTTTTAATTATACTCTTGATAGGATAATAAATGAAATATCAACAGATAAAACAAAAAGCGAAAAGAAGGAAAGCATTAAACTTGATTTAAGAAACGGGGAAGTTGAGTTTCGGATTTTAAAAAAAATATCTAAACAATTTAAAATAAATGTTTATAATTTTTTCATTAGTGAGTTTGGCGTGAATGATTTCATACTTGATTTCAAAACAAAAAATAGAAATCACCCATTATCAATAGATACACATTATATACTAAACTACTATCAAAATTTAAGAGAGGACATAGCATATTTAAGTGAAACCTCTGAGAAAGTTAAAAGAAGAAGGGTAAATGTAAATGAATCTCCAAAAAAAATTGCGAAAC
>JAPPQH010000012.1:0-28258 GCA_028817035.1 Candidatus Campbellbacteria bacterium
AAAAAAAAATTGCGAAACTGTATAGAGAAAAATTTGATTTTAATAATTTTTTAGAAGAAGAGGCAAATACTGCAGATAAAGTATTTAAATTTCTAAGAGAAAAAATTGAAGGCGAAGGTGTTTATGTTTTTAAAAATAATAAGAATGATAAAGGTGGCAGAGCAGGGTTAGATGATAATCTATACGGATGTATTTTTTTGGATCGAGGGTTGCCACCGTTAATTTTACTTAATTCAGATTATCCCGAGGTCTCTCAAATATCAACATTACTACATGAATTTGCCCACTATCTTTTGGGTGAACAGGAAATAGAGATTTCCGAAAATCGAGAAAAAACAAGAATAGAAAAATGGTGTAATAGATTTGCATATCATTTTATGATTTCTGAAGAAATAGAGAAAGGCAAAAACTTTAATAAACAAAATCTCAAGGCTTTATCAGAAAAGCATTTTATAAGTAAAATGAGCCTGATGATTAGGTTTAAGGACTTAGAGATTGTGAGTGAGAGGGAGCTGAGGGATTTTTTGAATAGATCATACAAAAATCAAGACGCGCCGGCTAAAGACAAAAATAACAAAAATGACAAAGGCGGGGTGAGTGGTAATTATCACACAACAAAGAAGGAGAGAACAAGTAAAAAATTTTTAGGGGTTTTATCAGAAAATTTTTATTCGAAAAAAATAAGCAAATCTGAATTTTCTAAATATCTTGGGGTGAAATATAACAAAGTTGATAAATACTTACTATGAAGAAATATTTATTAGATACATCATACATTTTAGATATGTTGGAATTTTATCCTCCTAAAGATCCTAGATTTAAGTTTGTATGGGAGAAATTAGAGAAAAAAATAAAGAATAAAGAGATACTAGTTATAGATAAGGTCTTTGAAGAATTAAAAAAAGAAAAAGAAGATAGTGAGTCTATCAAAGAACTTTCACAAAAAACCACTAAAGAGAAATTAGCCATGGGTAAAAAATTTAAAGAACAAAAGGAACAAAAAGAAGAGAATGATTTTATCAAAAATCTTTTACAAAGAATTGAACCTTATAAAGAAAAAACTCATGAAGAAGATAGTATTGGTATTATGAAAAAATATGATAAAAATGCAGATTGGTTTAGAGGAAATAAAGATACTATTGCGAATGAAAAAGCCGATTTACCTTTAATTGCAAAAGCAAATAAATTACAATCAAAAGGGTTGGAAGCAATTATATTAACAGATGAAATTATGCCCACAACATCAAAAGACACGAAGAGGGTAAAATTAAATATCCCCACTTTGGCACAATTGTTTAATATTAAATGTCTTCAATTAAGACATAGTATAAATATAATAACCACATAGTATGTTAGAGGCGGGGAATAGAGGAAAAGGCAGAGAAATAGGGGAGGTGTGATATACTGGTTTGTAACTATTTTTTATGGCGAAACAGGATAAAATTAATTTGAGTGATAATGAGAAGAGGGATGTAATTAAACGCATTGAGTCTGGGAAACCGTTGGATGAAAAATATCGTTGGCTGTTGTTTGGAGATAAAAGAGAGGTTGAGTTGTTGTGGAATGGAAAGACTACTGAGATAACAAATACCGTTTTACCCTTTCAGACAATTGAATCGGTGGATGAACCAAGAGCAGAAAAACCAGAAGATTCTAAACTCCAAATGAGTTTATTTGATGATAGGGGTAGGCAGATTTCTGGGTGGTCAAACAAGCTTATTTGGGGCGACAATAAATTGATTTTATCCAGTCTAAAAAGTGGGGCAATGAGAGATCATATAGAAAAGCAGGGTGGTATAAAACTTATTTATATTGATCCACCCTTTGATGTTGGATATGATTTTTCTATGAAAATTGAAGTTGGTGATGATGAATTAACTAAAAAGGCAAATGTTTTGGAAGAAATTGCTTATCGCGACACTTGGAAAAATGGAGCAGATTCTTTTATTCCTATGATTTATGAGAGATTAAGTTTGATGCATGATTTATTAGCAGAAGATGGGAGCATCTATGTGCATTGTGATTGGCGAGTGAATTCTTATATAAGATTGGTAATGGACGAGATTTTTGGAAAAGAGAATTTTGTGAACGAGATTGTCTGGCACTACGAGGGGCCCCAAGCGCCAAGTCCGTTGAAGTTTGCTTCCAAGCACGACACGTTGTTCCGTTACGCAAAGAATATCACGGAAAATCACGGCTTCAAGCTGACTTTCGACGAGCATGAGCGCTTCAATCCTGCCAAATATAAACAGGACGAACAGGGGCGGTATTTTTATACCATCCCAAAGGGCGCTTACACCGACGCCAGCATCGCCCGGCTGGAGGCCGAAGGCCGAGTTTTCCGGACCAAAAACGGCACGCCTAGAATAAAACAATTCGTGCGAGTTTCTCTAGACGGCACTACGCTGCTGAAGAAAAAGAAGATCCCGGATGTGTGGCGCATCACTTCTCTCGGTTTGGCTGCTGGCAGTCGGGAGAATCTGAGCTACCCCACCCAAAAACCAGAAGCACTTTTGGAAAGAATTATTAAAGCAAGTAGTAATGAGGGCGACCTTGTCGCTGATTTCTTTTGTGGTTCTGGAACAACTCTTGCAGTGGCAGAAAAACTGGGTAGGAAATGGATTGGTTCTGATCTTGGTAAGTTTGCAATTCACACAACAAGGAAGCGAATGATTGATGTCCAACGAGAATTGAAAAAGGACGGCAAGGATTACCGTGCTTTTGAAATTTTAAATCTTGGCAAATATGAAAGACAGTATTATATGGGTGTTAATACAAACTTACGAGAGGAGGAAAGGGTAAAACAACTTGCAAAAAAAGAGGCAGATTTTATAAAACTCATTATCAGAGCATACAAATCTGAAGCAGTGGACAATTTCAGAACTTTTGTTGCTAAAAAATTAGGAAGACTTGTTGCTATTGGTCCAGTTGGTCTTCCCACCTCAAGATTATTTATTGAGGAGGTTATAAAAGAATGTGTTGAAAAACAGATTACAAAAGTAGATGTTTTATCTTTTGAATATGAAATGGGTTTGTCAGTAGAGTTTGCAAAAGAAAAGGGTATAGACCTTGCATTAAAGCATATCCCACGAGAAGTTTTTGACAAATATGCAGTTGAGAAAAACCAAGTTCAATTCCATGATGTTTCATATATTGAGGTAAAGCCACATGTAAAATCTGCTGGAAAAAGAATGCCAGGAAAGATTGCCATAGAACTTACTGATTTTTCTGTGTATTACAACCAAGACATCGTGGATAATGTTATTGCTAATATGAAAAAGAAGGGAAGCAAGGTCTTAATTGAACAAGGCAATATAATCAAAATATCTAAAGATAAAGATGGGATAATTACAAGAGAAGTTTTGACGAAGAAGTGGACGGATTGGATTGATTATTGGGCGGTTGATTTTGATTTTGCCAGCAAAAAAGAAATTGTTTATTTAAAGAAAGAGAATGGAGAAATCAAGGAAGAATGGACTGGAAATTTTATTTTTGAGAATGAGTGGCAGAGTTTTAGAACTAAAAAGAATAAACAAATTGAGTTAAAAAGTGTGACCCATGAATGTGATGCAGGGCGGCGTCAAATTGCTGTTAAGGTTGTTGATATTTTTGGAAATGATACTATGAAAGTAATTGAGGTTAAGATATAAGATATTATGGCATTATATAAAAACTTCCCAAAATCACCCTATGAAATACTTGATCCAAAAATCAGATGGTTTCCTGCTGATGAGGCACTTAGAGAAAAAGGATATGAGAAACTACTTCCACCTCTTGTTTATAAGTTGAGGCAGGAAGTTTACGAGTGGAGGAAAAAGAATTATGAGGGTATTAGTGATACAAGTCGTGCACTTTTGAAATGGTGGTTTCAAACAGAGCATCCAGTAGAAACGGCTGATGGAATGATAAATTTTCAATATTATTTTGCACAACGCGAAGCAGTCGAAACAATTATTTATTGCTATGAAGTGGCTGGTGTAAAAGATAAATATGATTTAATTCGTTATGATAGCTCTGGTGCGGTTTCTTCTGGTATGTTCCCAGAAGACTGGCTTCGTTTGGTTATCAAAATGGCGACTGGCAGTGGAAAGACAAAAGTGATAAGTTTGTTGGTGGCATGGAGTTATTTTCATAAACTTTATGAGAAAGATTCAAAATTGTCTCGCAATTTTTTACTTATTACTCCCAACATCATTGTTCTTGATCGTATAAAAGCAGATTTTGATGGGTTGAAGATATTTTGGGAAGATCCAGTTTTACCAGACAACGGATTTGAGGGGCAGAATTGGAAAGATGATTTTCAAATGAAAATTCATATGCAGGATGATGTAAGAGTTACCCAAAAAATAGGAAACATCTTTTTGACAAATATACACCGTGTCTATAGTAGCAAGGATAATGTGCCAAGTGCTGATGATGAGAATACTATGGATTATTTTCTTGGAGCAAGACCAGTTGCTAAAACAAGTGATTCAAAGATAAATCTTGGGGCGATTGTGAGAGGTGTAGATGAACTTATGGTTCTTAATGACGAGGCACATCATATACACGATGAACGGCTTGCGTGGTTTAAGTCTATTGAAGATATAAGTAATAGTATGAAGATGAAGGATAAATTTTTATCTTTACAAATTGATGTAACAGCGACACCAAAACATAATAATGGGGCAATATTTGTGCAAACAGTTTCTGATTATCCTCTTGTTGAAGCAATTCATCAGGATGTGGTGAAACATCCTGTGGTTCCAACTTCTGCAAGTCGTGCAAAATTGCGAGAGCATAAAAGTGTAAATTTTACAGAAAAATACAAGGAGTACATCCATCTTGGGTATAAGGAATGGAAAAAGGTATCCAAAGTACACGAAAAAATGGAAAAGAAGGCAGTGCTCTTTGTGATGACTGATGACACAAAGAATTGTGATTATGTTGCCGAATATCTTGAAAACACCTATCCAGAGTTTAAAGACTCAACTTTGGTTATTCATACAAAAGATAATGGTGAAATTTATGAATCTGTTACAGGAAAGAAAGAAGAAGTCTTGAAAGGATTAAGAAAAGCAGCAAATGAAATTGACAAATGGGATAGCCCATATAAAGCAATAGTTTCTGTTTTGATGTTAAAAGAGGGGTGGGATGTAAGGAATGTTACAACGATTGTTGGACTGCGAGCATATTCTTCTAAAAGTAATATTTTGCCCGAGCAGACATTGGGTCGTGGTTTGCGTAGAATGTATAGTGAAATAGATGTTGAAGAACAAGTAAGTGTTATCGGAACGGATGCTTTTATGGATTTTGTTGAGTCAATCAAGAGTGAGGGGGTTGAATTGGAAAAACGAAAAATGGGAGAGGGGACAAAACCAAAAGCACCTTTGGTGATTGAGGTTGATAATGAGAATGTAAAAAAAGATATTGAAAAACTGGATATTGAAATTCCTGTTTTGACACCAAGAATTTATAGGGAATATAAAAACCTTTCAGAACTTGCACTCATTGATTTCAAATATAAAAAATTAAAAATAAAGGAGTTTAGTGAAAGCGAAAAAAAGGAAATTGTCTTTTGTGATATAGTTTCTGGAGAAATAACACATAAAATAGAATTTGATAGTAATTTTATGCCCAATTATCAGAGTGTTATTGGTTATTTTGCTCAAATCATTATGAAAGACCTACGGCTTGTTAGTGGCTATGATATTTTATATGGAAAAGTGAAAGATTTTGTTATTAACTATCTTTTTGAAGGGAAAGTTGATTTAGAAGATTCAAATACTTTGCGAAATTTATCAGAACTTGAGGCGACAAAAACAATTATTGAGACATTCAAAAAGGAAATTAACGAATTGACTATTGTTGATAAAGGTGAAGCAGAAATTCGCGCCCATATCAAAATAAGTAAATCGCGACCGTTTGTTATAAAAGAGCAAGATTTCATTATCCCAACAAAGAGTGTGTTTAATAAAATTGTTGGTGATAGTCATTTTGAACTAGAATTTGCTGGTTTTCTTGAGAAATGTGATGATATTATTTCTTATGCAAAAAATTACTTTGCCGTACATTTCAAAATTGATTACAAAGACGCAGATGGAAATATAAGCAATTATTACCCAGATTTTTTTGTAAAAACATCAAATAAAGATGTTTATATTATAGAAACGAAAGGTCGTGAGGACTTAGATTCTGTAGAAAAATGGAAAAGGTTGTGTCAATGGTGTGAAGATATAAACAAGGTTCAAAATAAAGCGAAATTCACGGCTTTATATGTGAAGCAAGAAGAGTTTGATAAATATAGACCATCAAATTTTGCTGACATAATAACCAATTTTAAAAATTAAATTGTGGCGAAGTAGGGGGTCGCAAAGCAAAGCAGTTTGCTTTGCTCCTTCGGCATAGTTTAACAACTGGTGCCGAAGGAGGGGGTCGAACCCTCATTCCCAAGGGGAACACGATTTTAAGTCGTGCGCGTATACCAATTCCGCCACTTCGGCAAGGCGATAATATAGATTATAGTATAAATTTTTGATTGAGGCACGGGCGAGAATCGAACTCGCGTATAGAGGTTTTGCAAACCCCTGCCTTACCACTTGGCTACCGTGCCGTGTGTATTCCGTCTATGTTTTGGTTGGTGTCTAGGCGGAATTCTAATTTTGGTGTTCTTTTCATAAATAGGTCTGCTTTTCCTAAGTGTATGAGGTGTCGATTTTTTTTGTCGTTTAGAGAGTTTATTATATCTTTTTCTTTTTCACTTGGATAGACAGAGCAATATGCCACTGCGACTGTAAGATCTGGTGATGTTTTTACTCTTGTTACGGTGATTAGGACGCCATTTCTAAATACTCTTGAGATGGATTCTCCTATTACTGTGCGGAGTAGGGAATTTATTTTGTCTAATCTTTTTACGGGTGGCATAATTTACATTCTATCACCGCTTGTGCTTATTTTACATATCCTTCTATCATATCGCCTTTATTTATCTCTGTGGATGTTGATATCATTAGCCCGATTTCTCCGACTGTTGCTTCTTTGAGTGTTTCGTTTTTCTTTTTGAGGGATTGTATGGTGCCTTCGCCTATTTTCTGGCTGTCTCTTATTATTCTTATTTTTTCGCCTTTGTGTAGGGTGCCGTCTGAGAGGAGGATGCCGCATAGGGCTGTCTTTTTTTCTTTGTTGAATAGTGCGATGACTTTGCCTGAGCCGGTGATGGATCCAAATTCTGCTTTTGTGTATTCTTCAACTTTTTCGCTTATCCATCTTGTGAGGTCGTAGATGACATTGAAGGAGTTGCAGGGGATTTTGATTTCTTCTGCGAGTAGTGCTGCTTCTGGGTTTATTGAGTTTTGGAAGCCTACTGCGATGGGGTATTTGTCGTCTCTGAGGCGGACGACATCATTTTGTGTTATGTCGCCTATTCCGCTGTCTACGATGCATAGGTTGGCTTTGTCGCTTTTTATTAGTCCTATTTCTTTTTCAAGTGCTTCAAGGAGGCATACGGTTCCTGCTTTTGCGAGTATTGTTATGGGGATTATTTTTGTTTCTTCGTTTTCTGCTATTGTTATGGGTGCTTTTCTTTTTTTGGTTTTTGATAGGTTGTGTTGTTCTGCTGCTTTTCTTGCTTCGTTTATTGAGTGGTATGTTTTGAATATTCCGCCTGCGTTGGGTGGTGAGTCAAAGCCGTGGATTAGTATTGGGCTTGAGAAGGTGGCTTTTTTGATGGATTCGCCTCTGTCGTTTTCTATTTTGCGGATTCTTGTCATCATGCCGTCTGCGACTATGTAGTCGCCTGTTGAGAATGATCCGTTTTTTATGAGGAGGGTGGAGGCGACTCCTTTTTTGGGGTCAATGTGGGATTCTATGACGAAGCCTTCGGCTTTTTTGTTTCTGTTGCCTGAGAAGTTTTCAATGTCTGCTGCGAGGACTATGAGGTCAAGTAGGTCGTCAATGCCGCTTCCTTTTTTTGCAGAGATTGGTGTGAAGGATACGTCTCCGCCAAGTCCTTCCAGTATTACTCCGTTTTCAAGTAGGGATATTTTTGCTCTTTCAATGTCTGCTTTTGGTGTGTCCATTTTGTTGAATGCGACAACAAATGGGATTTTGGCTGTTTTTATCGCTTCAAGGGCTTCTCTTGTTTGTGCTTTGACTCCTTCTTCTGCGGAGACTACGAGGACTGCGATGTCTGCGAGTTCTGCTCCGTGAAGTCTCATATGTTGGAATGATTCGTGTCCTGGTGTGTCAAGGAAGGTTATGTTTCTTTTTATGCCTTCTTTTGTTTTGTGGTGTATTTCATAGGCGGATATTCTCTGGGTTATTCCGCCGTGTTCTTTGTCTACTATTTCTATTTTTCTTATGTATTCAAGTAGGGTTGATTTGCCATGATTTACATGACCCAGTATCACAACGACTGGTGGTCTGACATCTGTGTTTTGCTTGTGGTCTGTCTGTTCCATATCCTTACATTATAACAATATTGGGGGCTTTTTGACAAGATGTGTCTTGATTATTGTGATATCCTTATTTTTAAATAATGAAAAATTGGTTTAAAAAAAGAATATATCTTGATCACGCTTCTTATACTCCTATTGATAAGGCTGTTTTGAAGGTTGTTCATAGGGTGGGTAAGGAGAGGTTGCATACGAATATAGCGAATGATCTTTCTTATCATAAGGAGGGGAGGAGGTCTAAGGATATTGTTGAGACATCGCGAGAGACGGTGGCAAAGATTTTGCAGGTTCGTCCTTCGGAGATTATTTTTACTCAAAATGCAACGGAGTCGGATAATCTTGCACTTCAGGGTAGGGTGAAGGCGCTTCGTGATGGGGGGAGGGAGTATTCAGATATGCATATCATAATTGGTTTGATGGATCATCCTGCGATAATAAAGACGGCGGAGATGCTTGAAAATAAGGGTGTGAAGCTGACAAAGGTGTTGCCTGATGGTCGGGGTGTGATAAGTCCAGAGTCGGTTGTTGAGCAGATAAGGGAGGATACGGTTATGGTGAGTGTGTGTTATGTGAGTAGTGAGTTGGGGATTGTGCAGCCGATAAAGCAGATTGCGGAGGCGATAAATAAAACGAGGGGTGGTATAACATTTCACACTGATGCGGCGCAGGCGGGTTCTTATCTTTCTTGTGAGCCGCATTTGCTTGGGGTGTCTATGCTCACTTTGGATGGGATAAAGATTTATGGTCCGTCTGGTGTTGGTGTTTTGTATAAGGATGCTTCTGTTAAGATTTCGCCAATGTTTTATGGTGGTGGGCAGGAGATGGGTCTTAAGTCTGGGACTCAAAATATTGAGTTGATTGCGGGTTTTGCGGAGGCGATGAGGATAAGTAAGGAGAGGCGGAAGAGGGATTTTGAAAATGTTGGGAGGATTAGGGATGAGATGCTTCGTTTGTTGAGGGAGGTTGTTCCAGATGTTTTTTTGTATGGAAGGGATGGGATTGATACAACGGGTATTGCTCCGCATTATGCGTTTATCAATATACCAAATGTTGATAGTGAGTATCTTGCTGCGTCGCTGGATGTGAGGGGTTTTTCGGTTGGGACGAAGTCTGCGTGTAGTGAGTTCTCTGTTGAGCTGGAGGCTATATATGGCAACGGCAGGGGTAATGGTAATGGTGGGGGTAATGGTAATGGTGGGGGTAAGGTGCAAAAAGATGGGTTGAGGGTGACTCTCGGGAGGGGGACAACTCGCTCTAATATAAGGGGTTTTGTCGCGGCTGTCTCAGAAATTATCAAGGAGAGGAATTGCTTGAAGTAGGACCTATTTTTTGATATAATAGAGGTTAGGTCAAAATGGATATACAGGATTTAAACAACAGCCAACTCATACTCCTTTCCATATTGGTTAGTTTTATAATAGCGGTGGCAACGACAATAACTGTTTTTACTCTTTTGTATGAAGATAATGATAATGAGAATGTTGAGAAAAGAACAGTGGTAAATAGAATTGTGGAGAGGACGATTGAGCAAGTGGTTCCTGCTGATGAAATAGAAAGCCCAAGTGTGGGTGATGTAGTTACTGCGGCAGAAACATCAAAGGATGCACCGCATATTCATGTTGTTAGTAGTGTGATAGATTTGTTGGGTATTATAGATTCCATTAGGGTTGCAACTGTAAATATCATAAATTCAGATGAGAAGGATAATGAGAATGCAAAGGTTGTGGCGCGTGGTTTGGTGATAAATGAAAAGGGGAGGTTGATTGTTTCAACTGCGGGTTTGAATGTAAATAGGGAATATGTTGCGGTGTTTGAAAAGAAGGATGGGACGCAAGAAAAAATCAATCTTTCTGCTGATGTGATTACTAAGAATTCTTTGTCCTTCAAGCCTATCCTTTTCAAGGAAGAGGAGTTTGTTGTTAGTCCTATATCTTTAAGTAGTAGTGAGGAAGATTTGTCTGTGGGTTCTTTTGTTTTTGGGCTTGGTGTGTTGGATGAGGCGGAAACGGTGTCTGAGGGTATTATAAGGAAGGTTGATGGCTCTTCAATTTTAACCTCAATTGATTTGTCAATTTTGCCTATAGGTGCTCCTATATTGAATTATAATAGGGTATTGATTGGTATAGTAGCACAGAGTCGTGGCGGACCTTACATTTCAACGGTGTCTGCTTTTGTGGAAGAAGAAAAACCAACAGTAAAAGTGGAGGAGGAAAATAAAGAAGAAATATAATATGAAAAGACCATTTGACAGATTTACAACGAAGGCGCAAGAAGTTTTGAAGAATTCTAATGATATAGCAATTGAGCATAATCAAAGGGAGGTTGGCTCCGCTCATTTGCTTGCTGCTCTTGTGTCGCAGGAGGATGGGATGGTGAGTGCGATACTTGAAAAAATGGAGATTGATCCGCAGGCAGTTCTTGATGCAACGCTGGATGTTATAGAGAGGATGCCGACAAGCAATCTGGAAGATCGCAGTGAGTCGGGTATGTTTTTATATATGTCGCCTAAGGCGGAGTTTGCAGAAATACTTGAAGCGGCGGTTTATGAATCAACCAACCGCAAGGACTCATACATTTCAACTGAGCATTTGTTTATAGGTTTGTTGCGTCATCCAGGATCAACAGTGAGGATAATAAATCGTTTTGGAATTGAAGTGGGGAGTGTGTCTAAATTGGTGAATGATATAAGACAAAACAAAGTGACTGTTGGTGGTGCCGGTGGTGCTGCGCCTCGCAAAAATAAGATATTGGAAAAATACACGCGTAACTTAACGGAACTTGCATATCAAGGAAAACTTGACCCGGTGATAGGCAGGGATAATGAGATAAACAGGATGACGCAGATCCTATCAAGGAGAACTAAGAACAATCCGATATTGGTTGGGGAGACTGGGGTTGGTAAAACTGCGGTTGTTGAGGGGTTGGCGAACAGGATAAACAACGGGGATGTCCCAGAGTCAATGAAGAATAAACAGCTTCTTTTGCTTGATTTGGGATTGCTTTTGGCGGGGACTAAATATCGTGGTGAGTTTGAGGAGAGGTTAAAGGGGGTTATGAAGGAAATAAATGAATCTGAAGGAAAGATATTGCTTTTTATAGATGAGATACACACGATAGTTGGAATGGGAAACGCAGAAGGCAGTGCGATGGATGCGTCTAATCTTCTTAAACCAGCGCTTGCGCGTGGCGAACTTAGAATGATTGGGGCGACAACTTTAAGAGAGTATCAAAGATATATAGAAAAAGATTCTGCGCTCACCAGAAGGTTTCAGCCGGTGCATGTTCATGAGCCTTCTATTGACGACACTGTTTCAATACTTCGCGGATTGAGGGATAAATATGAACTATTTCACGGCATAAGAATTTCTGATGATGCTATCGTGTCTGCTGTCCAGTTGAGTAGCCGTTAT
Organism: Candidatus Campbellbacteria bacterium; assembly: GCA_028817035.1. Taxonomy (NCBI): domain Bacteria; phylum Candidatus Campbelliibacteriota; species Candidatus Campbelliibacteriota bacterium. The sequence continues at coordinate 11,843 of JAPPQH010000012.1, forward strand.
ATAACTGATAGATATTTACCTGACAAGGCGCTTGATGTTGTTGATGAGGCGGCATCCACGCTTCGTATATCTCTTGAAAACAAGCCGCCAGTTCTTGAAGATGCTGATAGAAAAATAATACGCCTTCAGATAGAGCAGAAGGCACTTGAACAAGATTATGAGAACACTAAGGATAGAAAAACGCTTGGGAGAATAAGAGTTATAGAAAAGAAAATAGGTGATTTGAAAGAGAGTGTTAGGGAACTTGAGACAAGGTGGAAAAATGAAAAAAGTATAATATCAGATATCAAAAGAATGCAGAGAGAGATTGAGGAGAGTAAGAACGAAGCAGAAAAGGCGCAGGATGCAGGGAATTTGGACACTGCGGCTCAGATAAGGTATGGTGTGTTGCCTGAGCTTACAAAAAATTTGGAATTAAAGAATAAAAAATTAAACAAGCTTCAGAAGACAAGAAGGGTTCTTAAAGAAGAAGTGGCGGAGGAAGAGATTGCGGCTGTTGTTTCTCGTTGGACTGGGGTTCCTGTGTCAAGGATGTTGGAAAGTGAAATGAAAAAGCTATCAAGGATGGAGGATGTTTTGGGGAGGCAGATTGTGGGGCAGGAAGAGGCTGTTTCTCTTGTGTCAGAGGCGATAAAGCGTTCGCGAGTTGGAATTTCAGATCCAGAAAGACCGATAGGTTCATTTATGTTCCTTGGTCCTACTGGTGTGGGAAAAACAGAACTGACAAAGCGACTTGCAAAGTTTTTGTTTGATACGGATAAGGCGCTCATAAGGGTTGATATGTCTGAGTATATGGAAAAACATTCTGTCTCTAAATTGATAGGCGCGCCTCCTGGTTATGTGGGCTTTGAAGAGGCGGGCAGTCTTACTGAATCAGTTCGTCATAGACCATACTCTGTGATTTTGTTTGATGAGATAGAAAAAGCGCACCCAGATGTTTATAATATACTTTTGCAGGTGCTTGATGATGGTGTTCTCACGGACAACAAGGGCAGAAAGGTGAATTTCAGAAATACGGTGATTGTTCTTACATCAAACATTGGTTCGGAATATATTAAATCTTTGAAGACTATTGGTTTTGATTATCAAGTGAGTGATGAAGATCAAAAAGATTCTTATGAACAGATAAAGACAAAGGTGATGGAGGATGTGAAAAAATTCTTCAAGCCAGAGTTTCTCAACCGTCTTGATAATGCTATTGTCTTTAGACCGTTGTCTGAACAGGTGATGAGGGATATCGTAAAGCAACAGATTAAGGAAGTTACTGAGCGTCTCGCACAAAAAGACATAACAATAAAAATTTCTAATGCAGCAGACAAAGAGCTTGCAAGGATTGGTTATGATAGGGAATATGGGGCAAGACCTTTGAGAAGGGTTATACAGGACAAGATATTAACGCCAATCGCATCAATGATGCTTTCTAACGGTATTATGGAAAACGCGATAATAGTGGTTGATCTTGATAAAGACAAGACATTTTCTATAAATATATCTGCTGATAAGAGGGCAAGAAAGGGCAGGGTGAAGCCAGGAATAAAGAAGGCAAAGAAAACAAAAGTTTAACTTTGTGCTATATTTTAAACTTTGTGCTATACTCTAAATTGCGCGTCGGTGGCAGAGTGGTCAATTGCAACGGACTGTAAATCCGTCGCCGTAAGGCTTCAGAGGTTCGAATCCTCTCCGGCGCACTGCTGTTTATTTGTGGGGTGGAAGTCGCGATGGCGATTAGATAAAAATGACAGATTGGAAGGCGTGATTATGACCTTTGCGAGCCTGCGAGCAAAATCAAGCGAGGCGGTGAAACCGCCGAGCGATAATAAATAAAAGAGTAAAGGAGCGAAGCGACTGAGCCCGTTAGGGCTTTTAGTTCGGTGCTTTTTTCTTAGCGAACGAAGTGAGCTTAGAAAACAGTTTCACTTGCGAAGCAAGTGAAAAATCCTCTCCGGCGCACATCTGGTTTATTATTGCAAGCGACTTAGTATTATAATATATATATTATAATACTACTCCAAGCCGCCCCACACCTCGCCACCCCCTTTCTCTCCACCCAATTATAATAAAATAGTATATTTTATTATTTTACAAAGGCAGAGGTTATTATATAGGTTGAATAATTTTTGACATCTGGTGCAGATGGTGTAATATAAAAATTGGAAGGTTCTTTTCAAAACAAAACAGGAGGTGAAGAGATGATAAAACCAACACTTGTTGAAATTGATGCAAGTCTTCTTGTGGTGAATGTGTGGAATGGAATCCTTTGGCAACTCCATTTGCTGAATGAACTTGAGAAAGCCTACAAAGAAAAAAAAGATTACCCAACAGAAAGGTCAAACAAGACAAGGGAAGATTTGTATTCTGCAAAGGAATTGGCTGAAAAGTTTGAGAAAGATAGAGATGTGAATAGCATCAAGGAAGCCATGCGGTTGTCAAAAGAAGCAACTGATTTCTTACAGGAAAACATAGAGTATATGGATATACTGGAGTGCCTGGATAGTGGCAAGGGTTTTGGAACACAAACCTAAACCAACTATCAATGCCGAAGCCACAACAAATGGATTTGCTGTGGCTTTTTCTTTTCCCTTGTTGTTGCCTCGCTTGATTTTAGTTTGTTTGTGGCGTATAATTATATATAGGTTCTTTTTAGGAGGAATCAAGCAATGGCAAGAAAGAAGGTGAGGTGCAAGGGGACATGTGGTCGGATGGTAATTCCACACACAAGAGGAAGGTGTCGCCCCTGCTATGACGAGATAAGGCCGAAAAAGAAATGTTGGGGTTGTAAGAAAATGGCACTTATCCATGGTGGTGGTTTGTGTCATCCTTGCTATGGAAAAAGAAGCAAAATTATTTGTAGGGGTTGTAAGGAAGAGAAGATTGAATGCTCGGGGGGTTATTGCAATGCTTGCTATATAACTTTGAGACCAGAGGTTGTATGCATAGTTTGCAAAGAGCTCTGCGCCCATCTTGCAAGGCAAATGTGTGGAAGGTGCTATCAAGCGTGGTGGCAACGGACAGCGAAGGAGTGCGTATCTTGTGGGAACAAAGCGCTTCTCAAGGAGAGCGGCAGGTGTCGTAAGTGCGAAGCCGAGTGGAAAAACGAGGCTAATCGCCAAAGCGTAAGTTCAACCACTGCAACGAGCCTGCAAGTTGCGTCAAGCGGACAGCAGGGCTGTCCGCGATAGCAACAGGTGTTTCTGTCAGTCCGTCAGCGTGATCGTCGCCCGCCAACCCTTGTGGTTGGCGGGCTTTTTATTGACAAAATTGTCGGCTTGGTATATAATTATCCTATGTTCTTTTAGTGGGAGAAATCCCAAGGAGGTTTTTGTGGTAACACACCAACTGCCTGGCACAAAAGAAAGGATGTTTGGAAATCCTGATGCCAAAATCAATGTGGTTTTCTATATTCACAATGATAAGATGGATGAATGGGAGGGAAGGTTTTATGACCACCCTTTCAAAACTTCCGACTGCTTCAAGGACTTCATCGTAAGTCTTGTGGATATGACAACCATGAATGTTATGCATGACATCAACATTGATGGTCAGGTAACCATACAGTTTAGGAAAAAGAGTACCCCTCGGTCTCGGTGCAGGGCGATCATCCAGGTTCTGGGTAAGGATCTTTTAGATGAAATTAGGAACCACCTGATTTCACTTGAGAACACCCACAATCCGAGCTGACCTGCTGTCCTAACTTCCATAACAAAATGGGTCGTAGAACCCGTAGCAAAAGATCAATCAATGGATGGTTGGTCTTTTCTCTTTTATATGCTGCTATCTGCCGTTATCTGCTTGACATAAAATAATAATTTATATATAATTGTATTATGTTCTTTTTAGGAGGGACTTTGAGATGACAAGGCATATCAAGTCGGAGGCGGAAAATAGCGGGGTCATCAGGGCTAATCTCTATGATTGTTCTGGTGCCACTCGCATACCTTCGTATCTTCATGTCTGTAGGTGGGGAAATGAAATGAACTTGACTTATTTTAGCCTTGACTCCCTTAAAGAGGAATTGAAAGACCTATTCCAAAAAAGAAAGGGAAGGGTATCTTTGTCTCTTACCAGCGTTAATGTGGTGCTGCGCTTTATGAAAGAAGCAGAAGAGAGAGGCAACAAAAGGGGTAAGTGCGGCTCAAAGATTTTTGTGTATACATTTCCCATTTTCAGAGACTGCGACGAAAATGGCACAAAGATCTACAGGTTTGGTAAAGAATTGGTCAAGTTGAGAAAACGGGAGATAGAAGACGAGAAAAACGGCCAACTTCCTCTTTTACCACCATTCTTAGAATAGACCATAGAGTCTAAAAGCGGGTCGGTTGTATGGATACAGCCGACCCAGTTTGTTTTTATATATTACAATATAGGTATATGAATTATGTTTTTGCTCAGACAGATGAGACCAAAAAAATTTCACCAGATTGTGAGGGTTCAGGATGTGGTTATGAAGATTTAATTATGTTGGTAAATAATATTTTAGATTTTTTAATAATACTCGGTTTTGTTGCGGCTGGGGGAGTTCTTTTTTATGCTACTATCAATTATATTTTTTTTGGAAATCAGCCGACAAAAAGGGAAGAGGCAAGAAAGATGGTGGCAACGGCATTTGTGGGGCTTGTTTTGCTTTTGTCTGCATGGTTGATTTTTGAGATAATATTTTCAACTTTGGCAAATAGCAGTATTACCGACCAAATCTTTAATTAGGGCGTTGAAATTGGTAGTTATTGACATTTTATAAACCTATATATATACTTTTCATAATGTCACAAGATAATCTTATAAGACTGGTTTCAACAAAAAGCCCTCATGTATATTGGTCAAGGCGTAAGAAAAAAGCCCAAGCCAAAAAAGGAGGAGGGGCGCCTCAACCTTTGACCTTAAAAAAATACGATCCCACTCTAAAAAAACATGTATTATACAAGGAGAAGAAGAAATAAAATTGGGTCTATAGTTTAATTGGCAAAACAGTGGTCTCCAAAACCACCGTTCCAGGTTCAAGTCCTGGTGGACCCGCCGCGTTATCTATATTCTCGCATACTTTAATATTGTGTTTTGGAGACCAGTGGTCTCCTCTATTTTTTTTCTCGCAGGCTCAAAGCACCGTTCCAGGTTCAAGTCCTGGTGGACCCGCTCACTCACTCCGTTCGCTTCTATTCATTATCGCGAACGGCAAAGCCGTTCGCTTGACGCAACTCATAAATTCGTTGCGGTCGGACTCACGCATTACAATCTATTTCATATTATATTTTGGAGACCAGTGGTCTCCTCTATTTTCCTTTCGCAGGCTCAAAGCACCGTTCCAGGTTCAAGTCCTGGTGGACCCGCTCGCTCACTTTGTTCGCTTCTATTCATTATCGCTCGGCGGTTTCACCGCCTCGCTTGATTTTGCTCGCAAGCTCGCAAAGGTCGGACTCGTGCTTGCAAGTGGCTTAGTATTATAATATATATATTATAATACGCATTGACAATGGGTTGGGGATGTGTAATCATTGTATTAGCAATCAAGAAATTGGTTGATTCACCTTTGTTCTTAAGAAGGAGGATTTGTGATGAGTGAGAAAGCAATACCGGCTGATGTATCCCGAATCTTTGACGGGATTAACAGTATGGTGGCGGAAAAGAAAGATGGTGATGCAACCAGGGACGAGAACCAGCAAGACGAGCGGTAAGGTCCATCATCTTTCAAGCAAAGAGTAGGCAGGATGCCTACTCTTTTTAATTATCATCTTGCTTGATGTGGTTGCTCGTTTAACATATAATTATATTAGGTTCTTTTAGGAGGGAGTGGGTTATGTCTATGCCAAAATGTCCAAGGTGTCAGAAATTTTTAGGCAGAAATAATAAATGCAGTCATTGTGAGAAGCCAAAAAAAGACCTCAAGCCCTGCAAGGAGTGTGGAGAGTTATCGGAAAAACTCTGCCCAAAAGGTAGATGTAGGGCTTGCTGGAACAAATGGCTGTCAAGATCCTTAGACGAGGATTTTGGTGACTGTGAAATTAAACCACCAACCCAATGAGGTTGGTGGTTTCTCTTTGTGTTAAGCAAAAACCCTGCGTGTATTGTGGGTTTTTGTTTGCTTTGTCTCGGTATTTATTATTGTTTTTTACAATTTGACATAGTCACTATAGCCGCTATTGCTGCTATACCAACTACTACATACACTATATTTGTAACGACATTCCATCCAAGCAAGTCGGTGAAAAGCCAGTTAACAACATCCCAATCTCTTTGTAAAAAATTTCCAATTCCTACAAGTCCCCAGTTAATTCCACCGATGACAATAAGAGCCATTGTTAGTTTTTGTGATCCACTCATCATAAGACCTATGTTTTTAATTAACAATTATCACTGGATACTTTCCAGTTAACTAATCATTATACCATATCATAAGGCGGTGGCGGTGGGTTTTACTTCTTAGTTTTTGTGGGTTGCGGGTGGGGGTAAGTTCTGTTATAATAAATCAAGAGAATGCTTTCGGCTTCTCGGTGTTCGTTTGGTTCTTTTTCAAATCGGAGGATATACTTATGGGAATTGAAGAAGACGCAAGGAGTGTGGAAGGTCAAGTGGGGGACGTGGTAAAACGGGCGAAGCAGACACAGGCAAAAGCAGAAAATGCTACAAGAAGAATGCGGTATTTTGTTTTTCTTGTTGCTAGTTTTTCCCTCGGTGTGCTTTCTACAATCACATATCATTCTCAAACGAAATGGGAAAAAGATACCTGGTATTTTTACAGACTGTCTCTCAAAAACCCCCCTAAGATGATGGGCTTTTTCCCTGATGGGATGAAGATTCCAAATCATGCTTCTTGTGGGATCAAGTTGGGTGTCAAAATTTGCCACTATGGTAACATAATGGCTGTTTCCCCAGTCCCATATGAACTTTTGGGGAACTCTGATAGGGATACCAGAGTTATCCTGGTTCCTAAAGATGGAGATGGTTCTTCATCCAGCAGGTCCCGAATGTGAGCCCAAGAAGCCCTGCAACTGTTTCGGCGAAATGGTTGCAGGGCTTTCTCTATTTTTCCGCTACTCTAAAGATTTTTTTATGTAGTCATTAATTCCTTTGGTGTCGTTGTATAGGAATTGTTGGATGTGGGGGTTTCTTTTGAGCCATCTGATTTGTTGTTTTGAGTATAATCTTACTTTTTTTATGATGTTTTCTTGTGCTGTTTCTTTGTCTATATTTTCTTCAATAAATTCAATAGCAAATCTGTAATACATGCTTAATTGAGAAAGTCTTTTTTTATCAATTCCGTCTTTTATACATTTTTTTGTTTCATTTATCAGAGAATTCCAAGAGTTGTCTAATCTTTGTTTTATTCTTTGGAGAAGTATTTCTTCTGGTGCAGAGAGGACAATAAACAGCGCATCATATCTCTTTTCCATTTTTCTCTTTGGTAGGTAGCCAAGTTTTTTTATTATTTCAATTGCTCTTACAACTCTTAATGGGTTGTCTTTATCTATGTCGTTTGCGACTTTTTTATCTAATTTCTCAAGTATTTTAAATATTTCTTCGTTGGTTTTGTCTGAAAGTTTTTCTCTTAATTCTTTGTTTGGTTCAACTTCTGCGAGAGAATTTTTAAAGCATATTGTGTCTATATAAAAACCTGTTCCGCCACAAATGATGGGGATTTTTTTTCTTGCTAGTATATCATCAATTGTTTCAACGGCTCTTTTTTCATATTCATAAGCTGAAAATGTTTCTGTTGGTTTGATTATGCTTATCAGGTGGTGGGGGATACCCATCATCTGCTCTTTTTTAATTTTTTCTGTGCCAACATCAAGGTCTTTGTATACTTGGCGAGAATCAGCTGAGACAATTTCACCATTTAATTTAAGTGCGATATCAACTGCAAGGACGCTTTTTCCGCTTGCTGTGGGTCCTGTTATTACAATTATTTTTTCCATAGAATAAGTAAGGTCTTTATATTATTATATAATTTTATATATGGTTGATGAAGTGATAGATTTTATAATTGATAATCTTTTTGGAAGACCGAGGGAGAGAAGAAATTTCTCGGCAAGGTTTCTTTTAATTACCATTGTGGGTTTGCTTTCCATTTCGGTATTTATATTGCCTATATTTATCAGGTTGGGCATACAAAACTGGGATAATGCTTTTCTCACTCTTTGTTTTTTGCTTTGGTTTGTTGCTGGTTTTAGGTATTTTGTTCAGGCGTTCAAAATGGAAAAAACGATGGATGCGGTTGGGGTTGTTTTGATTGCTTTGTTTGCGCTTGCTACGGTATTTATTTTGGGGAAATTGGGCTAAACACCATATATTGCATATTGTAAGGGGCGGTGCTACCATATTGTATATAGTTATTGATAATCATAATATATAGACAATATGGTTTACAAATATAGATATTCGCTTGTGGGGGGATTGGTTGCTTTTCTTTTAGGCATGCCGCTAACTTTAAGCAGTTTTGAGAATGCTATTACTTTCTTTTTGGGTGGTTCAATTTTGCTTCTTCTTATTTTCTTTGCTCAGAATTTAATGCCAAGTGGTAGGGAACAAAGAAATCTGTGGATTACTCTTGTTATATTTCTTCCTGCTATGTTTTACGCTTTTCAAATTGGCGCTTTGTCATCGCAATACACTAGTGTCTTTGGAATGGTTGAAATTTTTGTCTTTGTGGCGATACCTTTGATTGTTGCGCTTGCAGTTGGTATTTTTCTCTTTAAGAATCCAAAAAACTTTGCAACAAAATTATTAATAGCTCTTGCAATTCTTGGTTTTGGGATATTCACTCTTTCTGAATCAAATGCGGATTCTCTGAAAGATTTTTGTTTGGAAAATAATGGGGAATGGATAGAGAATAGTTATGAGTGTAGTTTTGACAATCAATTGGACGAGATAGAGGCTTACTTGCTTAAGAGTCAGATTATTGGAGATGTGGGAGAGGATCAAAGATTCTTGATGATAGAAAGAATGGAAAATGGAGATTTTGTTAGCGGTCTTTATGACTTCGGAGGTGATGGTATAGGAACAATATCATTTTTGACTGACAAGGCGATACTTTTGGGAGAAAGTAATTTGTTGGTATTGCCTGCTTCTGTGAGTCTTGATAGGGGGGAAGAGATGGCGTATTTGATTTTGTTTAAGAAGAGGGATAAAAGCTTTACTTATCCTCTCGCAAAGCAGAGGGATTCTATAGTTCTTCCTAATGGTGTGTCGGTTGATGGGCTGTCTTTTGAGGAAACAGACAGGGGACATATTGTTTCTGTGAGGTTTATAGGAGAAAGCGGTATCTTTGAGAATACGGAAATAGAAGTTGAGAGAAATAAGTTTGTTAGATAAAAAAAGAAATGGAAGGTGTGTAAGATTACACACCTTCCTATGTGTTAAGCGGGGAGTTCTGGATGTACCTTGTGGTCCATGGCACGATACCAAAGCTCACAGCGTGGCATCATTACTCCGCCACACCCACAACTTCTCTTTTTCAGTGAGAAATTGTGACTCTCTACATTTCCACAATTACTGCAGGAATGCTCACGCTCCACATCTTTCATATCAAATCACCTCGCTATTCAAAGAACTCTAATATAGAGTATATAATATCAATTGGTCAGAAGATTGTAAATTATCAAAAATTGTCTGTGGATTATTTTGCCGCTCTTCTCTTATAGTGCATTAAATAAGCCACCTTCGCAGGTGGCTTAAGATGGAAGTTAGGGAACGGACACAAGCTGTTTGTCGTGGCGTAAGTGAGCAACTCCTCACCTAAATAAACAGCACTTAGTAGTTGTCCTCGTCCGCAGGCTTTTTGGAATCAAGAATCCTCATTACCCCGACAGGCTAAATGCAGTTTATCTCCCTAAAGCTTCCACTATTAATACTATCGTAGGTGGCATATTTTTGTCAAGGGGGTCTGGGGCGGGTGGCTATTAGCCCTTTATTAATGGCATTTTGGGGTTTTAACATCATATATTCCCATAATCATATGGGCTTTAGATTTTATGTTAAAATTAATGTATAGTTACAAAGATTAAACATTAAATATTAGATATGTCACAAAGTGTTTGTATTTTTAGGGTGTATTTGTTAATAGTTTCTATTGCAACCGTTATAAATTTTGCTATAACAAATAACCCTGATTTTTGGGTTGTATTAAATATTTGTTTCATCATTACTCCGATTTGGTATTACCTTGTAATGAAGAATGATATGAACAAAACGGTGTTTGTGTTGCTTTTGATTCTTGGTTTGATAACCATTTACCAGTATTTTGTTGGAGAGTGGTCAGCAACCGAACCGGGTTGGTTATGGAATCTTGTTGATACCGTTGTTGTGGTGCTTTATGCATACCTCGCAGGTTCTAAATTAAGACTATCTTAATTAAAAAAAGTTAGAAAAAAATTTATTGAGAGGGCGTCTTAATGTCCGAGGGTTTTGATTTTGTCGAGTAGTTCTTCTAATATTTCATTTGGTGCTCGGTTTGTGTTAATTTTTTCTATGTTTCCTTTGAGGGTGTTGGACATAAAATTATAACCTTCTATAGTTTTTTCTATGGTTTCTTCAAAACTATCTTTTTCAATGTCCCTGCCTTTCATTCTTTTGTAGATCTCTTCTATGGGGCATTCAAGTAAAAAGTAGGCTGGCTCTATGTTTAGTTCTTTGATAAAAATTCTCTCTGTAGTTTTTATGAGATTTAGAATCTCTTCGTCTTGGTTGTTTGTGAAGTATTGATAAACATAAGTGGATAGTATAAATCTATCCAGTATCACAGTTTTTCCTGATTTTATCGCAGGGGCTATTTTTTCTTTTATAAGTTTTAATCTTGTGGCGGAGAAGAGTAGGGTATCCACATAAGGATCCCGAACACTTTCATTCTTTATTATGTCTCTCATTTTTTCGCCAAATTCTGTTCCACCAGGTTCTCTGAAAAACAGGGTGTCGCTTGGCATCTTCTTTTTGAGCATGTCTATGACGGTTGTTTTTCCAACGCAGTCAGCTCCTTCTATTGCTATTAAATTTCCCATAATTACCGACTATTATAGTAAAAACAGATGGAATAAGCAATCTGTCTGTAAAGGGTGTATAATATCAACATATGAATTATAAGAAGATAACATTTTATGGTTTTTTGATTTGGTTCATCCCTTTTATGATCTCCTTTCCATTTTTTAATAAGGCAGGGGAGATATTGATTGATAGAACGGCATTTAATGTATTTATAACGGTTGTCCTAATTTTTGTATTTTCTTTCTTTCTTTGGCTTTATCTGAAAAGTGTTGATAAAGATTTCAGAAAAAACACTATTGTGTTTGGTCTTACAGCGTTTTTTGTTTCTGTATTTGCAGATTTATTTGTCTTGGTAGGTTTGCTTACTGTAACGCTTTATGAATATTTTATTTGGACTCTTCCAGCTTATCTGAATATATTGATAATAACAATCCTTGTTGAAAGGGTTATTGAAATAGTCCGTAAGTGATAAACAATAATTAACAACGCGGTGTTTATCGTGGGATATTCATCGCAATAGCAAGCCAAGCAAAACAAGCAAACACAATAATACCAATAACGAACTCAAATATTTCATCTCTTGGGATTGGCCAGCCAAATAGTATAGACAGAAACCAAATCAAGGCAAATATAATAATGACAATAACTAATCCAAATTTAAAATCATCATAAGGATCCTTCATATTTTTGCTATTTTATGTTTAGCTTTGCGCTAATTGTTTGCCTATCTTGAATCAATCGCGTATCTGCCAGGTCCAAAACCAAAGTATGCGAGAAGTCCTCCCAACAGCATAAGGTTCTTAGAGAATCCTATTGGGTCGGTTGCTACGGGGTGGTATATTATCGTTGCCAATACTGTGAATACAATGAGAGCGATTAAGCCCCATCTTGTCCAAAGTCCAAACACGAGAGAAAGACCTCCCAAGATTTTAATTAACAATGCTCCTATTGCAAAGAAGTGCGGCCAGAAACTAAAACCTGATTCAACTGCTTGTAAAAATCCTTCATAGTTAAGAGCAGATGTTATTCCGCCGAACGCAAATAAACCACCTATAAGTATCCTTCCGAGAAGGGCAGATAAATTTGCTAATTTATTGCTTATTTCCATAATATTTTACTATTTGTTTTTAATAACGCTCGTCAGACTTTTTCTTTCTCTTGTCTTTTTTCTTATCGCCATCTTTATCCTTTTTATCCTTGTCTTTGCCGTATCTCTCGTTTTTGTAGTTGTAGAGGGCACCTCCATCAAACATTGATCTGCCGCTGACTGTTGTTTCTGGGACTGGTCTCATGACGATATCCCAGTGCTCAACGATAATTCCATCTTCAAGGCGGAATATATCCATATTTGCTGCACCTGTAAAGCCATTTCCTACATCCTGCTTGTTAACTGTGTAGTGGGTATGAACAAACACCAAATTACCCTCTGCGCCGACTCTCTTAACATCTGCGTAGAGGTTGGGGAATTGGGCGAAGAAGACATTTTGGAATAGGTCTTTCAGATTCTCTCTGCCGTTTTGCTCTGTTGGGTTGTGTGCTATCCAATTTTCATCTAATATCTCATCAAGGACATCAACATCTCTGCCGTTTAATGCTTCCAGCATATATCTCAACACTATTTTTTTGTTTTTCTCTTCTACTCTCTTAGATTCTTTTTCAAACCTTTCTCCGTCAAACATAGAATTTCCATTTACAGAAGTTGGAGAAACAGGTTGTGTTATACTCCAATGCTCAACGATTCTTCTTTCGTCTTTCTTACCTTCAAGTAAATATATTTCTCCAAGAGCGAAACTGTTTTCTGCGTAGTCGTTTCTTCTGTCTTCAGTATTGATTGTAACATGGCTTTGGACAAATACTAGACCGTCATCCGCTACTGCTCTTTTTATGTCAACATAATATTCTGGGAAAGCAGAGAACCAGGTTTCTTCTAATGAATTTTTGATACTGACAACGCCGTCGCCTACGAGTGGGTCGTGTTGTTTTATGTTTTCATCAACAAGTTCATCAAGTACACTATAATTTTTGTTGTTGTATAGCTCTTCTATAAAGGTCAAAACTAATTTTTTATCATGCACATCTCTATCATCATCTCTATCATCATCACCCCTCTCTGACTTTTTAGATTTTTTAGAGTCGCGGTCATATGATTCATCATCTGAAAATAGCGATCTAAAATCTCTCGTCTCTCTCGCGCTATAATCAGGTGTTCCATCCTCTAAGATTGGAGTTATTGTTTCCTCATAACTGAAAATTGCCAGTATGATTATTACAATAATCCCAATAAAAATATATTTTTTCTTCATAAATCAAAACAATATAAATTTTTAATATGGAAGTATTATACCACACTGAAATATAGGCATAATTTAGGTAAATTGTGGCTTAAAAATACCAAAAATCGCTTGTGCTGTGTTTATTATAAAATTTCTTTTAGTTGCATATCTTGTGATATAATTAATAGGGAAACAGAGGGGTGCCTTTGTTGATTATTAATCACTTGATGATTTATTGTTAAATTATGAATAAGCCATTTTACAAGACCTGGTGGTTTTGGTTGATAGTAATTCTAGTAATTGGAACTATAGTTGTAAATCGTTAATTAACAAGAGTCAAACCCTTGTTATATTATGGATGAGGAAAAACCCAGACAATGACTTGCTTGGGTTTTTTCTTTGGTTTGTTGTGGTATAATGTTTATATATGAATAAAAGTAAACATCCAGCATTGAGGAACAGGATGGTATTTTTATATGCCCTGTATACTCTTCCGTTGGCTTCCATTGCTATTGGTGGTTTCTCGGAGGAGTTGTTACCTACATCAGCGACAGTTTTATACTATTTGATTGTGTATGGAGCAGGAGTCATAACCATGTGGTATCTTATCTTTTTCCTGCGATCAGTAAGGGCGAATTGGTTTAGAGCTTTTACAGTGGTTCTCTTTTTCTTGTCATTTGTCGCATCTTTTTTCTTTCTGGTGGCTTCTTCAATCGGTCTTATATTTTTTGACACATTAGCGCCCGGTCTTTTAGATGAATTGGCTACTGATGTAAGTTTTGATGTAAGGTTTCCGCTTCCACTCATTCTTATATCCTTTTTTGTTTTCATTGCTCCTCATATCCCAAGTTTCATTCTCTTGGGGATAATTTATCTTGCTATTCGTAATAAGCAGAATGTTTAATAGTAAAAATGAAAAAAGAAATTGATTTTTTAGCCCAATTTGCTAAAACAAGGGGATTTTTCTTTCTTTCGTCTGAAATATATGACGGCTTTGCTGGGGTTTATGATTATGGTCCTTTGGGTGTTGAACTTGTAAACAATATAAAAAAGAATTGGTGGAACAATATGGTGAGAGGTCATTCAGACATTGTGGGTCTTGACTCTGCGATATGCATGTCTCCAAGGGTTTGGTCTGCATCGGGTCATATCAAAAATTTCAGCGATCCCTATGTGATATGTGGCGAAACGGGTGAAAGGTTGAGAGCGGATACACTGCTTGAGGAGGCAGGGGTTTCTGCAGATGGGATAACGGATGAAGAAAAATTTACAGAACTTTTTGATAAAAATAAAAAAAGTGTCAAGTTGCCAGATGGATGTAAGGTAGAAAATTTATCAAAGGTTTCTTTTGGAAATCTTTTGGTTTCTGCATCAATGGGGACAGAAAATGACTTTCATAATGGAAAGATATATCTAAGAGGGGAGACATGTCAGGGGATATATGTGAATTACAAAAATATCGCAGAGTCAATGCGTTTGAAAGTTCCTTTTGGTATCGGTCAGATAGGGAAGGCGTTTAGGAATGAAATTTCCCCAAGACAGTTTTTATTCAGAACGCGTGAGTTTGAACAGATGGAACTTCAATATTTCGTCCATCCAAAAGATGCAAAAAAATATTATGACCAATTCAAAAAAGAGAGGTTTGATTCTTTGTGTTCAATTGGTCTTTCAAAAGATAATCTTAGATTTAAAAAACATGAGAACCCCGCGTTTTATGCAAGTGAGGCAGAAGATATAGAATATAACTTTCCTTCTTTTGGGTGGAAAGAAATTGAGGGCATTCACAACAGAGGAGATCATGACTTGTCCGCTCATTCTAAAGAATCTGGAATTTCACTTGATTATCTTGATCCAGAAACAAATGAAAAATTTATACCGCATGTTATAGAAACATCAGCAGGTGTGGGAAGAATGGCGATGGCGCTTTTGTTTGAAAGTGTGGAAGAGGAGAAGCTTGAGAATAATGAGACGAGGCTTGTGAGCCGTTTTGCACCATCAATTGCTCCTATTACTGTGGCTGTTTTACCGCTTTCAAAAAATAAAAAACTCAACGAACAGTCAAAAGATATGTTTAATCTTCTTAAAAAAGATTTTTCAGTTTGGTATGATGAGACCCAGTCAATAGGGAAGAGGTATAGGAGGCAGGATGAAATAGGGACGCCGTTTTGTGTGACGGTTGATTTTGAGACAGAAAATGATAAAAAGGTGACAATAAGACAGCGCGACTCAATGTCGCAGGATAGGGTAGATATAAATGATGTTGTGGATTATATAAAAGAGAAGATTGGCTAACGGCTAACCGTGTCTTTCATTTAAGATTCTTTTTATCACCTCAACGAGATCATCAAAATCATAACTTTTTCCACTTTTGAAAGCTATTCCACTTGTTTTTGTTATGAAGACAAAGTATGGAGTATTCGCGGCTTTCAACTGTTGTGCTTCTTCGCGTTGTTGCATAACGGTGTCTTTGTGTCTGTCTGATGCTTCGCATGATAGTAGGGCACGCTCGTTTATATCAAGATTTTTTGCAATGCTTTTTATTCTCTCCTCTGGGAATTGTAATTCTTCAACGACTTCAAGAAGTTGTCCTATAAATTTCCAAGCGATTTCGTCATTTGTTATTTCACGGACACATTCCACAAGTTCTGCTTTTCTGTATGATGTTTCGTCTATGTGTGGGTAATGTCTGAAAACCCACGCGACCGTGCCAGATATGCCGTATTCACTTTTAAGTAGTTGATAAAGAACTGGGTGCTGTCTTTGGCAATAGGGACATTGTAGGTCGCCGTATTCAATTATTATTATTTCTGCTTCGGGGTTGCCTATAAAAAGATCGTCTTTATAGCTCACGGGTTTTACAGAGGCATCTTCTTCTATAATCTCTATTTTTTCTTGAAGGTTAATCTCTGCGACAGCGTCTTTCTCTTTCTGGTAATTGAAAATTATAGAAAGAGAGATGATTGACGAGGCAATTATTATAAAAATAGGTATGCGGTAATGGTAAAACATAAGTGATATAATATAATTGTACTATAAAATAAAATATGTTTTCTTATATAAAAGAGGGTATCGTGCAGGGAATTTCAGAGTTGTTTCCTGTGTCGTCTTCCACACATCTTATGTTTTTTACGGATATGGGGGCAGAGATTATGCCACATTCAGCATTGGCATAATCTCT
>JAPPQH010000012.1:28268-29213 GCA_028817035.1 Candidatus Campbellbacteria bacterium
CAATGCTGAATGTGGCATCTGCGCTTGCTATTGCTTTTGTGTTTAGGGGGGATATAAAAAAATGGTTTGTTGATATAAATTCAGCAGTGCCGATATTGATAGGAAGCATTCCCATATTTGTGGTTGGTGGTTTTGTGGCGGCGCTTAGTATTCAATCCCCATTTGTTTCAATACCTGTGGCACTTTTGATTGGTTCTTTTGTTTTGATAAGCGCGGAGATTTTTGCAAAAGAAAGGGAGGTGACAAAAACACAAGGGGCAGTAGGGGCAGGGCTGTTTCAAGTTATGGCGCTTCAAAGCGGTATGTCACGGCTTGGTATGAGTATAGCAGGTGGTATGTTTGCGGGTTTCTCAAGGAAAAAAGCGATTGAGTTTGCTTTTCTTCTCGCGATACCAGTTTTATTGGTTTCGTCTTTGGTGGAATTTGTTTTTAATGGAGGTTCATCTCATTATTTTTCACCTGACACCATTTTTTCTTCACTCATTGTTTTTATACTCATATCTGTGTTGCTTCGTCCGTCAATAGAATTTATTAACAGAGTAACACTTTATCCGTTTGCTATATATAGAATCGTGTTGGCAGGTATAATATATTTTTATTTTCTTTAATTTTAAAACAATCTTGCGCTTTTTATCCGCGGCTCTATCTGCTCCCAATTTATATCAAACTTTATCTCGTGATTAACATTTAAATCTTTGTATTTAAGAACGCCTGTCTCATACAATATATCAAAAATATCTTTTGTTATTTTTACGTCTTTTAAGCAATACTCTCTGAGTTTTTCAATTTCACCGCTTTTATACCACTCCACAGCTTCACGCCCGGTGCCAGATTTCTTTATTCCAAGGGTTCCGTCTGCAACCCAGTCAAGTTTTATTCTGCGACCCAACACTTTTCTTATTTCTACCAAAATATCAAAACTTTTTATTTCTTTCAGATCAAAAG
>JAPPQH010000013.1 GCA_028817035.1 Candidatus Campbellbacteria bacterium
CTTTCAGATCAAAAGGGCATTTTTCATTAAGAATTGGTATGTCAAAATGGTCGGAATTGTATCCTATAATAAGTTCTGCTTTTCTAAGCAATTCCCACAAGTCCTTAAACTCATTTTCCAGATAAGAACTGTAAGAATTTGTCTCATAGTCATACAAACCAACAAGGGATATGTCATAATCACCGATTGTTTGACCTGATTGGGGTCTGATAATGTTTTGCGTTTCAATATCAATTACAATTTTTCGCATAATAAATCTATTATATCTTCAACACTCTTTATTTTCTTGTCTTTTCTTGTCTCTATATCTCTGATTGTTCCATAAGGAGAAGAATCATCAATGGTAAGAATAAAGGGTATCAGTTCAGTCTCTGCCTTTTTATACCTGCTGTCTTTCTTTTTGTATGAGTAATCTATTGCGACCCTTATCCCTTCGGCTCTTAACTCTTCTGCTACATCTTTTGCCTTTGGTAATAATTCTTTATCTTCCATCACTATATACACATCAGCAGAGGACTCCGTTTTTGGAAGAAGATTTTTTTCTTCAAGTAGTTCTTTTAACATAACATTTCCCATACCAAAACCGCAAGCCGACATTTCTTCTCCGTATGTTCCGACAAGGTTGTCATAACGACCTCCTCCCAAAAGAGATCTGTTCATTTTTGGATTGTTTGCATAAACTTCAATTATCACGCCTGTGTAATAGTCAAAACCACGGACAAGGAACGGATTATACACAAAAGATGTTTCTGGGCACATCTTTCTAATTTCTTTTATTGAAGACGGCTCTTCTAGGTTGTCAATTTCCTCAATCAAATTTTTAGTTTTATTTTTTCCTATAATTTCTACGGCTTTGTCTTTAAATTCTTTTTCAGATATCCTTTGTTTTTTGTCTAAAAGATTTATGAATTGCGACACTTTTTCTTTTTTGGAAACATATTTCTTTATCAACTTATCAATGCTGTTTCTATCGTTAAGAACAAATGTTACATCATTTTTTGTCAGACCGAATACTCCGAATATAGTTTCTGCAATAGAAATCAACTCAGCTTCAGCTTCAATCCCTTCAACTCCAAATATATCTACATTAAGCTGCCAATGCTCTCTCAGTCTTCCTTTTTGCGGTCTTTCATATCTGAAAAGGTTTGGGATAGAATACCATCTGACAGGGGATCTAAAATTTTTCTCCCTTTTTAATTTTGCAATCATTCTTGCAGTGGTTGGTGTCATCTCAGGGCGAAGCACCACATCTCTTTTTCCTCTATCCTTAAAAGAATATATCTGATCGCGCATTATCTCCTCACTTGTTTTTCCTTTATACAAAGACATCTCCTCCAGCACGGATGCATCGTATTGTTGATAACCAAACACCTCCAAAACATCCGACCATACAGAAATAATGTAATTTCTTATATATGCGTCCCCTGGAAAGAAGTCCTTTACCCCTTTGTATGATTCTGGTATTTTTTTCATATTTTAGGGAAGTATAACACACACAGAAAATAACATCAAAATCTGCTCTTTCTTTCCACCGTGCTATAATACTTCTATGATTTCAGAAATTTATCTTTTGTATATCATCATAGGCTTATTTTTTGGCTTTTTATTTTCTCCTATGGTGCTTCGTTATGTCCGCAGATACGCAATAACTGGGTTGAGGGAGAAAAAAGCGCTGTTTTCTGGGGAAGATGCTTCTGAATACAACAAACTCCATTCAAAAGATGGGTTGCGAGTTCCTATTATGGGCGGTCTAATAATGGGACTTGTTGTGCTTATCTGCTCAATGGTCGCCGCTTTCTTTTTTCCATTTCACAATATAGATTTTGTTGTTATATACGCGATTTGGTTTTTTGGCTTTATCTTGGGTTATTTATTTGATTACAAGACATTGATTAATAAAGAAATAAGAGTGTATTGGCGTATTGTCATAATTGCAGTTGTGACAATAGCGATATCAATACTGATGAATTTCACTCTTGGAATTGATAGCTTGTATATTCCTTTTTATGGAGATGTATTTCTCGGACACTTGATTGCGATTCCTATACTGCTTGTTTTCATTTCACTTTTTTTGTCAGGGATAATAGATGGAATTGATGGTCTGACATCAAGTATTTTTAGTGTTGCTTTTCTTGCTTATGGAATAATCGCAGCGTTTCTCGGTCTATGGTCGGTTGTTTTGTTCTGTGTGATTATGATGACCGCTATCGCAGTTTATTTGTGGCGCAACATAACACCAGCAAGATGGTATATGGGTGACACTGGTGTTGTTTCGCTGTCTTTTGCACTTGGTGCGATTGCGTTCATAACGGATTCATATTCGGGTGGGATAGGTGTATCTCTATTACCACTTATCGTAATTATGTTGGTGGTCACTGTTGTCACCACGATAATACAAATGGTTAATAAAAGAATGTATGGAAAGAAAATATGGTTGAGTACGCCAATACATCACCATTTTGAAGCCATCGGAATGCCATCACAATCAGTTGTGTTTCGTTATGCGTTGGTCGCCTTCTTTTTTGCAACATTTGGTGTATTGATATTTATCTCTATTATCTAAAAAATGTCGCTATCCAGCAGAAAAACAACCTCTAATATAAAGTGGGCATTATTTCTTACCATAGCACTCGCAGTAATAGGAACCATAACCCTATATTCAGCTTTGTTGGGAAGATTTAGTGTTGACGCAGAATTTAATCTACTGAAACCAATTTTATCTCAGGGAGTGGCTTTTGTTTTGGGGACAATAGTTCTACTCATAATGTGGAGATTTGTTTCTTATAAATTATTGAGAAGATATTGTCTTTATATAATTTTGGCTGCCTTTGGTTTTGTATCTTTGGTATTTGTTCCTGAGTTGGGTGGAGATTTTTCTGCGAACAGATGGATACTCATAGGAACATATTCTTTTCAACCGACAGAGATATTAAAAATCGCAGTTGTGATTTTTGTATCAGCGCTTTTTGCTTCTATGAAAAACGGCAATCCATCTCCATACCATCTTATAAGTTTGGGTGTTTTGTTTGTTGCTTTGAGTGCTCTTGCATACCTACAGCCCGACATAGGGACTTTTCTTGTAATAGTTTCATCAATTATTGGGATAATGATTGCATCATCTCTCAAATTTCGCTGGTATGTTATAGCCGCCATTATTGTCATACCAGTAATCGCCTTTTTTGCTTTTGGTAGGGGATACACTTTTGAGCGATTGGAGACACATTGGAAGGTTTTGTTGGGCACTGTGACAGATGAAGAGCTGAATGATGCTGCTTATCAGGTTAATCAGTCAAAACTTACGATAGGTTCTGGGGGTTTGTGGGGAAGGGGATTTGCTTCAGGTGCGCAGAAATTTGGCTTTTTGCCAGAGTCATCAACCGACTCTATATTTTCTGTTTTTCTGGAAGAGTGGGGTTTTGTTGGCGGGTCTTTTCTTATATTTTTGTTTATGTCGCTTTTGTATAGATTCTTTTCAATAGCACGGAATGCATCTGATCAGTTTGGCTCTTTTTTGGCAGTTGGGATAGCGGTCCTCATAGGGACACAAATTTTTATAAACATATTGGTGCAGATAGGATTGTTTCCGCTTACAGGAATTCCACTTCCATTTTTTAGTAAAGGAGGGTCGGTTATTATAGGAACTTTACTTGGTATAGGAATACTTCTTAACATTGCAAAACATTCTAAACACAGGTGAGAAAAAAATTATTTTGTGTATATAAAAAGAGTTAGGGACGCACCATAAGGTGCGTCCCTGCGAGACATGGGATGTTGGATGAATCATTGGGGCAAGTCACCGGGCGGCGACCTATCAATAAATTCATTCAACGATCACATGGGCAACATCTAATCCAGAGAGATTACAAGCAGGAGGCAAGAATTTGGGCCGAGCAACATACTTGAAATCTTCTAGATCCAGTTGAAACTGTTCGTCATCCTTGCCAAAGGATACAGATTCAACAAACAAATTAGAATGCAACAACGATGCATCGTCTGGATAATGCATTGGTTTGGGGGTGTTGTTGACTAACGACTAATTTGCAGACTGATGATGGTTCCGTCTTACCATCATGTTCTGTAAATTCAAAGAACATTTGTTCACCCATCAAGGATGACTAATTAGAATTCTAAGAAATGGGGGTAAATTTGTCAAGGGGGCAAAATTTATCAAAAAAAAGCCCACCAACGCTTGGGATTGGTGGGCTAATCTGCCTCTGGCATCTTCCACAATTTTTCAAGTGTGGGGTGAAAGGATCGCGGGGTGTGAGCAGGAATAAATTGCAGAATGTGAGTCCGACCGCAACGAATTTATGAGTTGCGTCAAGC
>JAPPQH010000014.1 GCA_028817035.1 Candidatus Campbellbacteria bacterium
TTGTCTTTGCCGAGGGAGTTGAGAAAAAATAGGGATGAAAATATGTTTTTCTCAAGGCAGATAAGGATGCTTAAAGAGACGGGAGATGTTAAGGGTTTTCTTGATATATTGAGGGATGTTGCAATAGAAAACAAATGGACTGTGGGGTATCACACCAGTTCAAGTGATATAAGACCAAAAGATAATGGCGAATGGAATGTTGATGGAACAGAAGAGGATCATCGGGATGGTGATTTGTCTATGGCATATTACAGTATGACATATAGAAATTTATATAGAGATGGTAAGGGCAGAGAGAAGTATATTTACCTTGTTCGTGCAGAAGAAAGTCATCGTAATGAGGGTGGGTGGTATCGTGCGCCTTCGTTGTCTATAATTCACAAAGTTAGTTTAAGTAATATTGAGAGGCAGTTGGAAGTTGAAAGAAATAGGTATAACAAAAGCAAGGCAGATTTATATAAAAATAAAAAGGCGGCATAAGGAAGCAGATGCAAATTTGTTTGTTTTTATCCACACAAGGCGGCTTGATATAGATTTATTTGTTGTGTTTAGTGTGTAAAATTTAATTATGAGTTTAAATATTGAGAGTCCAGCTTCAGGGCAAAACGAGAATAATGTGCCTCAATTTTCAGATGCAGAAATTAGAAGGTTTCGCGAAGAACTTAGAGGTGTGGAGAGTGGATTGGATAATGGTGTAGATGAATCAGACGAAAAAATTGAAATAAATTTGGATGAAAATGTTTTTAAGGCAGGGGAAGGAAATGGTGATAATGAAAATGATCGTTTGATGGGAGAACAATTTATGAAAAAGACACGGTATGCAGGGCGAAGAAGAGACAAGATGTGGGGTATTAAAGGGATAGGTAACAAAATATTTAAAAAACCCAAAAGACATTCGGGCAGGCATTATAATCCACCTCCACCTCGTTATGATGGACAGTATCCAAATAGAAAATCAGAACTATTGGATAGAGGAGTTCATTCAAGACATAATTTATTGCGGTCGGCAGAGGTAGAAAATCCTGAGTTGAAAGTGTTAAATTCTATGCCAATCCATAAGGTGATGGCGAATCTGGAAGAGTTTCGTTCTCTTTCTCACCAGCAGATTGCAGAGGCGCTTGTGGAGAGGGGAGATGGCTTGCTTGTCTTGATGCAACTTCATAATTTTGAAGATATTGACCATTCCAAATTGGCTGATTCTTTTATCAAAAATGATAAAGTTATGGCGCTGAAATTTGCTATCAGCAGATTTCCCAATAAATCTTTAGATAACTCAATTGCCAAAGATCTTATTTCTTTGGGGCATAGTGGTTTAGTCAAGCAAGTGCCGTATTTGTTTAAGGGTAATAGAAGGGAGATTATTGCGTTGCTGAAAGAATAAGATTGAATTTTATTTCCACATAAAAAACTTGTTTTATGCTTATAGACCAGATGAAAGGATTATAATGTTAAATATATGATTGAAAAATTTAGAAAGCCAGACAAAGGCGAAAACAAAAAAGAGGGTGGTGACGAATTGGAACCCATCAATTTGGATACTCTTACAAGCTCTGGAGAAATTACCGCAGCAGATTTGGCGGAAATAGAGGCAGCAGAAAGAACTATACAAGAACTTGGAGAAGGTGCAGAAGGATTGCTTGAAGAAGAGAATTCCGAAGGTGAAACAGAAACTCCAACAGGTATGTCAAGAAAAGAGGCAAGAGAAATATTGAATAATCCAGAAGCTCCCCTATCTAAACGAGAAGAGGCTGCATTATTTCTTATAGAGGCAAAAGGCGAAAGCGATGACGTACTAATGGTAGTTAATGCTCTTGATGGTGTTGATTTCAATAAAATTGCCCGAGCTTTGATGGAATTAAATATCGGAGATTTGGCAACACACTTGGGTCAGTTTCCTAAGGGGTCATTAGACCCTTCAATTGCTGAAAAATTGAGGGATGAGGGATATGGTGACAAATTAAAAGGAATGGACGCGATATTTAAATAAAATGGTGGATTAGGCGGTGGTGGCAGTGGCTTGTCGGCATCGTGTAGGGGTTTGTGATATTGAAAAAACTGATATACTGGTTTTGTTATGAACAGTTTGAATCCGAGTGAGAGTGTTTTCAGATATATTAAAAGCAAATTTTATGTTGGGTGAAAAGTGTGGAGTTTTTGGAGTGTCCAGTCTACCAAATGCAATTGAAACAACTGTAATTGCTTTGCATATTGTTCAACATAGAGGGCAGGAGTCTGTGGGTGTTTCTGTTGTGAACAACAACACCATGACGACAAGATTGAAAGAGGGGCTGGTCAAGGTGAATTTTAGTGAGGCCGATTCAGTAAAAGGTTTGGAAGGAGATTCTGCAATCGGTCATACGAGGTATTCAACAACACAATCAAAATCTCCATTACTTGATGCACAGCCGATAGAGATGACGCTTCCAAATTTCTCTGATATGAAAGTTGCTATAGCGCATAACGGTCAGTTGTTGGATTATGAAAAGTTGAAAAAAGAGTTGGTAAATCAAGGTGCAAAATTCAAAACAGATTCTGATACGGAGATAATATTGCAGTTGTTGGCGAAAGAGGATGAGAGCGACATAACAAAGGCAATTTTTAATGTGTTGAAGAAGGTAAAGGGTGGCTTTGCGATTGTTATTTTGTTGGAAGATGGGACTTTGTATGCCGCAAGGGATGAGATAGGTATTCGCCCTCTTGTGTTGGGTAAAAAAAATGGAAGTTTTGCCGTTGCTTCTGAGAGTTGTGTTTTTAATGCGATAGATTTTGAATGTGTAAGGGAGGTAGAACCTGGTGAGTTGTTAAAAATAAAAGGTGATAAAATGGAATCTTTGAGGTTTGCAGAGAAACAGAGGGTGAGACCGTGTATTTTTGAATTAATTTATTTTGCTCGCCCTGATAGTCTATTCTTGGGGAAGACAATATATGAGCGCAGAAAGGAAATAGGTAGGCAATTAGCAAAAGAATCACCAATGAAAGCAGATATGGTTATACCAATCCCTGACTCGGGTCTGCCGATGGCGATTGGCTATTCAGAAGAATCTGGAATTCCTTTTGAGTACGGGATCATAAGAAGCCATTACGCTGTTAGGTCTTTTATTCAGCCGAAGCAAACTCTGAGGCAAAAGGCGATTTTATTCAAACACAATCCAAATATAGATCTTTTGAAAGGTAAGGATATAATTTTGATTGATGATTCTCTTGTGCGTGGGACGACAATAAAAAAGTTAATCGCGTTGATAAGAAAAACGGATGTAAAGTCAATAAATGTGAAAATTGGCTCGCCTATGTTGAAACATAAAGATATATATGGAATTGATATACCATCTGAATCTGAACTTATCGCGAATTTAAAGACCTTAGATGAAATAAAAAAAGAAATAAATGCAGATACTTTAACCTATTTATCTATTGACGGTATTTATAGAGCCGCAGGATTTGAGTCGCGAGATGACAAAAATCCGCAAATGACAGACCATTATTTTACAGGCGATTATCCGATAAGGTAGGGGGGAGTGGGGTTTGCAATGTAAAGAATTGTGGGGTATGCTTACTGCATGTCTAAAAAATTCGGTAAACTCAAAAAGATAGACTTGCGAGAAGTTTGGCCCAATGAGGCGGCTGACTTTTCAGTATGGTTAGCAGAGCAGGGCGGTCTTGATCTTCTTAGCAATGAACTCGGTATTAGCATTTCACTTATAAAAAGGGAAGCCAGTGTCGGTAAGTTTAGCGTTGATATTCTTGCAGAAGAAGAGGGTACTGGAAGAAAAATAATTATTGAAAATCAATTAGAAACCACTAACCACGACCATTTGGGGAAGATAATCACTTATGCAGCTGGATATGGTGCGCCAATAATAATTTGGCTATTTAAGAATATTAGAGAAGAACATAGGGAGGCAATTGATTGGTTAAATAATAACACCGATGAAAATGTTTACTTTTTTCCAGTCAAGGTTGAAGTATGGCAGATTGATAATTCTAAATTTGCACCAAAATTTCAAATAATTGGTGGACCAAATGAATGGGCAAAAACAATTAAGAGAGGCAGTAATGATGAACTTGGGGAAACAAAATTAAAACAATTAAACTATTGGACTAAATTAAAAAATTATGCGGAAGAAAAAAACCTTACTTTATTCAGTCAAACACCTTATGCAGGGAATTGGTATAATATCACAATCGGCAGTTCAGATGCACGCATTAGAATTACAATAAATACTCAAAAAAATATGCTTGTATGTGAAATTTACATAAGAAGTAATAAAGATTTATTCCGATATTTAGAAGGGAAAAAGAATGAGATTGAAAATGAAATAGGATCAACTCTTGAATGGTCTGGTGATGATGATAAAATAGGGTCAAATATATTGCAACGAAAAATGGGCTTTGATATAGATAATGAGAAAGAAATGGAAGCGTCTTTTGATTGGTTAATTGACCGCACAACTGCTTTTGAGAGAGTGTTTGGCAAGTTTTTGGAGGAATATAAAAGAGGTTAAGAATATTAAAGAATTGTAAAACACACAAGGGTTTTATATGATAGCACCTATGTATTGCCATGTAAAGAATTATGAAACACCGCAGTGTATAATTATTAGTATGGAATATAAAATATTGAGAGAACCATTTGTTCAGAAAAAAATAGTTTCTTATTTGAAAAAAAATGGTTGGAGTAGCAATTTGAAGTATAAAACCCTTAAAGAAAAAGGTGTAGATATTAAAGTAAAGAACAATAAATTTTCAAGATATTGGTTGATTGAAGTTAAAGGTGATCCATCTAAAGAAGTAAAATCGCCTACTGGTATTAGAAGCAGTAGTTTCAATTCAGCATTGGGTCAGATCATTACCAGGATGCATACCAATAGAAAAAGAAGTTATAAATATGGTTATAAGTATGGCATAGGCTTTCCTCAGAGCTTCAAAAAACAAGTATTTAAAAAACTACCTTATGATGTTTGTGATAAATTAAACCTGTATTTGTTTTTTGTAGACGGTACAGGTGAGGTTGAAGAATTTGACCATAGAAAGATGAAAAAAATACAAAATAAACCAAAATAGATGGCGTATGTCGTCTATTTTATTTGGCTCCGCGGACAGGGCTCGAACCTGTGACCGCCCGGTTAACAGCCGGGTGCTCTACCAACTGAGCTACCGCGGAATATCTAATATATTACCATTAAATCTGCCAAAAGTGGAGTGTCTTTATTTCCTCCTAATTTTCAACAATGTATTTTTATCTTTAATGGTTATATTGTTATTTTATGGTATTTTATTATCTGTATGTTTATTTTATACACAAAAAACGGATGCCCTTTCTGTGAGAAGGTTAAGGAGTTTATGGGGAATAATGATCTTGCCTTTGAGGAGCGTGAGATTAGCGATGATGATAATAGGTCTATGCTTCTTGAGAAGGGTGGAAAGCAACAAGTACCGTTTCTTATAGATGATGAGCTTGGAAAGTCAATGTATGAGTCGATGGATATAATAACTTATTTGACTGAGAATTATGTTTCTATAAACAATGGTAGTGGCGATTCTCTTGAAGAAGAATAAATCAATTACGAGTCATCTTTTAATTGATTTTTAATTTCTTCCCGTTTTTCTCTTATCAACTTCCAAAATAGGGCAGGCGGATTTTTTTTCCAGTTTTTTGAGGTGTGATATATTTCTCTTATCTCATCAACTGTAAATTTTCCTGTTTGGTATAGAACTTTTTCAAAGTCATTCTGGGAGAGCATGTCATCGCATATCTCTTGGACCAGCGCGGCTCGCGAGGATGTCGCTGCTTTTTTGTCATCGCTTCTTTTCCGATTCATCGCTGTCGGCAGAAGGGATGATATGTGCTTGAATTCTTTTGGCATTTTTGGGTCAATAAATTGGGTCAATAAATATGGTATCAAAATATGGGCTAATTTGGTAGTGCTTTTATTTTCATATCAAAAATGGTAGAATATGGGAATAATTATTTGTATGTCAGCTATAACTTCAAAACAGAAAACATCTTTTGTTGTAAAGGGTAGGGTGGGTGAGAAATATCTTAATGGCTCTGTTTCTATATCTGGAGCAAAGAATGCTGCACTTCCAGCGCTCGCGGCTTCTATTCTTTTTGATGATGAAATAAGTTATAACAGTATTCCGTTTATAGATGATATACAGGTGTTTATGGAGATACTTTCATCGCTTGGTGCTGATATAAAGAAAACAAATGATGGTGCTTCTGTTTCTTTTGGCGGAAAGATGCCTAAAAGTGTGATTGATCCAAGTGCAATGTGTGCGTTGCGTGGTTCTATAATATTGACTGGTCCATTGCTTGCGCGAACTGGAAGGGTGGTTTTCTCAAGTCCGATGGGTTGTCCGATAGGTAAAAGACCTATTGATTTTTTCATAGATGGTTTTAAATCTTTTGGTGCTGATATAACTATAAAAGAAAATGGTGGTATTGAATATGTCGTCACGGCGCCCAAGGGTGGTTTGGTTGGGACAGAGATTTTTATGCGACATATGAGTGTTACGGCAACGGAGACGCTTATTTTTACTGCTTTACTGGCGAAAGGGACGACGGTTTTAAAGAATTGTGCTATTGAGCCAGAGGTTTCTCATCTGGTTGAGTTTCTAAATAAATGTGGCGCTGTTATTACTGGTGCGGGAACGCCAACGATAACGATAGAGGGTGGTTCGTTGTTGAAGGCGTCTGGTAAGAGTTATACACTTCCTGCTGATAGGGTAGAGGCGGGTAGTTTTTTGATGTTGGGTATTCTTGCTGCTGAGAATCTTGAAATAACTAACTGCAACCCTGAACATCTTGAGAGTTTGATTGATACTTTGAGGCGTTCGGGGGCAAACAATTTTGAGGTGACAAAAAATTCTTTCATCATAAAAAAGGAAGATAGGAAGAAGGTCTTGCCAGCGTCCTATCCGATAAATATACAGACACACGAGTATCCTGGTTTTCCGACTGATTTGCAATCCATAATAGCGGTATATGCGAGCCAATTAAAAGGAAGGAGTTTTATATTTGAATCAATATTTGAAGACAGGTTTCGCTATCTTGATTATTTGAAAAAGTTTGGCGTGAGGTTTAATATGATAAACAGGAGAGAGATAGAGATTGATGGGCCTACGAAACTTAATGGTTCGGTTATTACAAAGGTGCCGGATTTGAGGGCTGGTTTTGCTTTGATAACCGCAGCGGCTATCGCTGAGGGGGAAACGGTGATAAGAGATTTGAAGCATGTTAATAGGGGGTATGAGGATCTTGAGAAAAAATTGAGGGGAATTGGTTTAGATATAATAAGAGAGTAGTAATAATATGAAATTATTTAGTTCAGGCATAGGAATTGATTTGGGAACGACTTATGTGTTGGTTTATGTTCCACAAAAGGGCGTGATAATAAACGAGCCGTCAATAATCGCTGTATCAAAAGATACTGGCAAGATTTGTGCGGTTGGTGATGAGGCAAAGCAGATGTTGGGAAGGACGCCTGAGAGCATTGAGGTTCATAGACCTATGAAGGATGGTGTTATCGCTGATTACAAGGTAACAGAAGTGATGTTGCGGTATTTTATAAGAAAAGCAATAGGAAAATACAATCCTTTCAAGCCGCAGGTTGTCGTGTCTGTTCCTGCAGGTGTAACATCCACGGAGAGAAGAGCAGTTGTTGAGGCTGCGAAACGGGCGGGCGCGAAAGATGTGTATGTTTCAAAAGAGCCGATTTTGGCGGCAATAGGTGCTGGCGTTAAGGTTCATGAATCTCAAGGTCATATGATTGTAGATGCAGGTGGCGGAACTATTGATGTCGCTATAATTTCACTTGGTGGCATAGTTAAATGCACTTCTGTTAAGTGTGCGGGCAATAGGATAGACCAAGCGATAATGGATTATATGAGGAAAAACCTTAACTTAGCGATAGGGTATAAAACTGCAGAGGCGATAAAAATAAAAGTTGGTTCTGCTATCCCTATGAAAGATGAACTTTCAATGAAGGTTACAGGGCGAGATGTTATGACGGGTCTTCCAAGGGTAAAAGAGGTGAGGACGAATGAGATAGTAAGGGCGATAGGGAAAGAGTTGAATGAGATGATAAATGCGATAAAATCTGTTTTCAACGACCTTAGACCAGAATTGGCGGAAGATATAATGGAAAATGGGATAATAATGACAGGTGGCACCTCGCAATTGCGCAATTTTCAGCAGTTGGTGGAGGAAAGGACTGGTGTTTTTGCCACTCTCGCTGAACGGTCTCAATATTGCGTTGCTTGTGGGACTGGAACAGTGTTGAAATATTTAGACACTTACAAGCATGCGTTGGTATTGAATAGATGATTAAATAATAATATGATAATATATAAATTAATATGAAAAGTTTTTATTTTTCAATTATAGGAATGATAGTAATTTTGGGGGTTATTTTTTATTTCGCTGGATCCAGTGATGGTGGCAGTGGCAGTGATAAACAATCAAGGGCGAAACAAAATTATGATCCAGCCACTGCCACGGAGGATGAGAAGCTGGCGTTTCATCTTGATGAAACTGGCTCTATATTTTACGGAGCGTTTTGGTGCCCAGCATGTGAAAGCCAAAAAAATATGTTTGATGACAAAGGACAAAAACTTTTGCCTTATGTTGAGTGTTCTCTCCCAAACAGAAGGGGGCAGTATCCAGTATGTGATGAGGCAGGTGTCAGAAGTTATCCAACATGGCATTTTACAAGTGGTTTGGTATGTCCAAGTGTCCTAACAAAAGGAGCACTTGCTGTTGCATCTGGATATAATGGTTATACAGAATCTATTACTATTGATGAATTGATAGAGAGTTATGGTGAGCGATCGCCCAATTTGAAGGATAGAGATATTTCATTTTATGCAGAGACTTTGGAATTAGACCCAGAAAATATAACTGTGGATTTACTTATACAATCCGTTGAATTAGTAAATTGTAGAATTGAATCTCCATTACCAACAGATAATCAGCCAAGCGAAGAGTCGGATGAGCAGTAGTGTAAAAAACAAAGTATCAGAAATATTTGAGAAGCCACTTTCTCATTCTTATATTGTTTATGACAAACCGCTTGAAACCGCTAAATTGATAAAAGAAGAGATAGGGAGTAAGTTGCCAAAAGCACTTATTATTGATGCGAATTATGAGAATTTTTTGGTTGAAGAAGCAAAAAGTCTTGATAGGGAGGCGTTTCATTCTGTGTCAAAAGATAGACCGAAGATTTTGATTATCTCTTGTTTTGGAATTACCGTTCAGGCACAAAACGCTTTATTAAAGACCTTTGAAGAATCGTCAAAAAACATACACTTTTTCTTTTGTGTCCCTAATGACATACAGCTTCTGCCCACTTTGAAGTCAAGATGTACTCTTGTTTATATGGGTAGGTCGGAAGAGGTTATAGGAAAGAAATTTTTGTCTATGTCTTTAGAAAAGCGTTTTTCTTATATTGACACTCTTATTTTGGAGAACAATAAAGAAATAGTTTCTGATTTTCTGAATTCCCTTGAATATGAGTGTCACAATCATATAATGGAAGGGAAGGCGGACACAAGGGAAGTCAGGGCTTATTCTGCTATTATGCTTGCACGGGAATATTTGAGAGATACGGCTGTGTCTATAAAGCAGATATTAAGGCATATAGCAACTTCTTGTTAAATATAAAATGGCATTTGATTTTACAGAGTTTAAAGATCATATCGGAAAGACAGAAAAATGGCTGTCAAACGAGTTCTCTATGATGAGAACGGGAAGGGCATCTTTGTCCGTTCTTGATGGGGTAAAAGTTAATAATTATGGTTCAATTGTTCCTCTAAACACCATCGCGACATTATCAATAGAAGACCCACGCACAATTTCAGTAAATGTATGGGACAGTAATGTTATAGGCGAAGTGGAGAAGGCAATAACAAAAGCAGATTTAGGGTTGTCTGTTTCTGTGACAGATGCTTTTGTAAGAGTGTCTTTTCCCGAGATTACTTCAGAGAATAAAGCGCTGTTGTTGAAAAAA
Organism: Candidatus Campbellbacteria bacterium; assembly: GCA_028817035.1. NCBI lineage: Bacteria > Candidatus Campbelliibacteriota > Candidatus Campbelliibacteriota bacterium. The sequence goes on from JAPPQH010000014.1 coordinate 10,008, forward strand.
GCGAAAGAAAAACATGAGGAAGCACGGATATCAATAAGACAAATAAGGGATAAAATATGGAATACGATACAGAAACAACAAAAGGATAAAGAGATAAATGAGGATGAGAAATTTAGATATAAAAATGAAATGGAAAAACTTGTTGATGAAACTCACAAGAAATTACAAGCCATAACCGAACAAAAAGAGAAAGAATTGCAATAGAATTTTAATATGCTTGGAATAGTCATTTTTGTAATAGTTTTATTTGTTGTTATCGTAGTCCATGAATTTGGGCATTTTATAGCGGCAAAATCTGCAGGCATAAAGGTAGAAGAGTTTTCTGTTGGTTTTCCGCCACGCATAACCTCTGTAAAGAAAGGTGAAACCTTGTATTCACTTGGGATGATTCCCATAGGTGGTTTTGTGAAATTGTTTGGTGATGGGGATGAAAACACAGATAAACCAAGATCTTTTAGAAAAGCATCCAATTTTTCACAAGCAGCCACACTGTGTGCAGGTGTTGCGTTTAATTTTGTTTTGGGCTTGATACTTTTTACTATTGTTTATATGGTCGGAAATTATGTGCCGTATGACGAACGGCAACATAGCAGTTCAGACATATCTGTAATGATAGTGGGAATTTTGGAAAATTCTCCTGCATCTTCTTTTTTTCAAGCAGGGGATATAATCAAAAAAATTGATGTAAATAATAATGTCGTAGAGCCCAAAAATAGAGAGGAAGTGTCGGAAGCGTTGAAAACAGATGAGGAAGTAAATATTACTTATGTAAGAGATAATAAAGAATATAACTCGTCTTTATCTGCCGAGGAGTTGGAAGTTGGCGGTGTTGTTGTGAATGCGATAGGAATACAAACAAGGGATGTGATATATGAAAGGTATGGTTTTTTTAGTGCTGTAAGAGAAAGTTTTAATCTTGTGGTTTTTATTGTGAGAGAAACTCTTATCGCGCTTTTTAATCTTGTCAGAACATTTGATACAAGTCAGCTTGCTGGACCTGTCGGTATCGCACAGATAACTTCGCAGACAGCAGCGTTTGGCTTTATTCCGTTGGTATTTTTTACAGGGCTATTGTCGGTGAGTATAGGGGTTTTGAATTTGTTGCCGATACCTGCTCTTGATGGTGGAAGATTGCTTTTGTTGGGAGTTGGGGTTGTGATGGGAAGACCTGTTTCTATAAAAACTGAAAGAGCGCTTAATGGTGTGGGATTTCTTTTGCTCATAGCGCTTCTCGTTGTGGTTACTTTTGTAGATATAAATAGATTGTTTTGATTTGGATGAAAAAAGGATGGGGCGGACTTAAAAAGTCCGCCCCGATTTGGTCTACGCCGCTTCGGTCCTATCGACTTCCATCATGTTCATGATCCCTTCCTGGACCTCAGAGTAAGCTTCGTCGAATTTTTCCTCAATCAGCAAATTCCTTGCCCGATTGACTGCCTTCTTCGCTTCCACGAAGCGAAAATAGCGCCAGCCGCCTTTCTTTACGTTGGCCGCGTTTACCCGAAGCTCCAAGTAATTGATTGAGTTCCTCGTAAGAGTGTAAATTCTCTCCTTTGGAACTTGGACCATCTCGGTGGTCTGGTCAATGTGCATAAATGGTTCCTCCTGTTTTGAAAAACCAGTTCGCAACTGTCTCCAATTGCGAGGTGATTGATGGCTTTTGAAGACCATCCCACTATTAATGATAGCATATGTAGATATTTTTGTCAAGGGGGGATAAAAGGGTCGCGTGAAGCGACCAATCGCAAATGATAGATTGTTAAAGTATGGGTTTGACCGCAACGAGCCTGCGAGTTGCGTCAGCGAGGTGGTGAAACCGCCGAGCGATAGTAAAAAGGGAAGGGGCGGACTTAAAAAGTCCGCCCCGATTTGGCTTACAGAAGCCCTAAACCTGCGCGCTCTGCTCTGTCTATTTCACAAGTTGCAGAAAGAGTTTCTGTTACTGCTTTTTGAATCTGTCCTTCTTCCAGCAGTGCCCATGCTTCCGTTAAGGATTCTTTTGCTTCTTCCAGCAGTGCCCGTGCTTCCGTTAAGGATTCTCTCACTTTTTTCAGCTTTTTCAGCGGACAATAAACCATCGGTTTGTTGTCATCCTGCAATCTGCCAACTCGTTCATTTGCTGAAATAATTTGTCTTTTCGCAAGCTCGCGAATATCTTCCACATTGATTTCTACCGTCCTTGACGGCAGAGGGGCAACGCCTACTGCTTCCATAACACTTCCTCCTGTTCTGAAAAGATCATTCGGCAACAGCAAGTCGCCTTCTATTATTAATAGTAAAATATATAGATATTTTTGTCAAATGCCGAGCGATAGCGAGCGATAATGAATAGAGGGCGAGCCATTTGACTATAATGCTTTTCTCACATATATTATTAATATATGTTACAGTCCCTATTAGGTATAAAGACAACAAGAGAAGCACCAAAAGACGAGGTTTCAAAGAATGCGATATTGCTTTCACGGGCAGGTTATATCCATAAAGAACTTGCGGGTGCTTATGTTCTTTTGCCACTTGGTCTGCGTGTTGCAAGAAAAATAGAAAAGATAATTCGGGATGAGATGGATGCGCTTGGAGGGATAGAGCTTCATATGACTGCACTACAACGCGAAGATCTTTGGAAAAAGACGGACAGATGGGATGATAAAAAAGTAGACACTTGGTTTAAATCAAAACTTAATTCTGGTGGTGACATTGGTTTTGGATGGACTCACGAGGAAGTTATCACAAACCTTATGAAACATCATATAAGTTCTCATAAAGACTTTCCACGCCTTTTTTATCAGATTCAGACTAAGTTTCGCAATGAAAAAAGGGCAAAAAGTGGGTTGTTGAGAGGGAGAGAATTCACTATGAAGGACTTGTATTCTTTTACTAGAACACAAGAAGAGCATAATGAGATATATGATGAGGTCGCAAATGCTTACCAGAGGATATATGATAATGTCGGCATTGGTGGTTCCACATACAATACCTTTGCTTCTGGGGGTCTTTTTGCAAAATTTAGCAATGAATTCCAGACGGTTACGGATGCAGGTGAGGATACTATATATATAGACGAAAACAAGAATATAGCAGTAAATAAAGAGGTTTTGAGTGATGAGGTGTGTGCTGATTTGGGCATAAAGAGAGAGGAATTGGTAGAAAAGAGGGCGATAGAGGTTGGTAATATATTTAGTTTGGGGACTCGTTTTTCAGATGATTTGGATTTGAATTATAAAGATGAGAACGGAAAGGAGCAGAAGGTTGTGATGGGTTCTTATGGAATTGGTGTTGAAAGATTGATGGGTGTTGTTGCAGAATTATATGGTGATGAAAATTCAATGATTTTTCCTACCACGATAGCGCCTTTTGATATACATTTAATTATGCTTGACGAAGGGGATGAAAATGTTAGTATGGAAGCGAAAGAGCTGTATGATTCGTTGCAGTATAGAGGGGTTGAAGTTTTGCTTGATGACCGACAGGTTAGTGCAGGTGAAAAACTAAAAGATTCTGATTTGTTGGGTATTCCAAAATGTGCGATTGTCTCTTCAAGGACGATTAAGAAAAAGAAGGTGGAGTATCACGACCGCATAAATGATATGAAGAAAGATATATCAAAAGATGAGTTTTATGCAGAGTTTGTATAATATATAAATTAATATGGAAAGTTTTTTCAAAAAAATAATAGACAAAGTAAGAAATTCTTTAACGAATGATATAGGTATTGATTTAGGAACGGTTAATACTCTTGTTCATATAAAAGGTAAGGGGATAATATACAACGAGCCGTCATTGGTAGCAGTCAATCAGAAAACGGGAAAGATAGTTGCGATAGGGCATAAAGCTCTTGAAATGCTTGGTAAAGCGCCAAAACATATCAACATAATACATCCGCTTGTGGATGGTGTGGTGTCAGATTTTGAAGTGACGGAAGAGTTGATGAGGTATCTGTTGCGATTAGTCCAAAAGAAATACCCTAAATTCTTTGGTCCAAGGGCAGTTATAGGTGTTCCTTCAGAGATTACAAATGTTGAACAACGGGCAGTTCGCAGTGCGACAAGAAACGCCGGCGCAAGAGTTGTGCATATAATACCTGAGCCGCTTGCCGCTGCTGTTGGTATTGGGGTTCCTATAGGAGAGATAAGAGGTGAGATGATAGTTGATATTGGTGGCGGAACAAGTGACATAATGGTGATTTCAATGGAGGGGATAGTCGCTTCTAAAAATGTTCGTGTTGCAGGGCAGAAAATGAATGATGCGATAGTGAATCATATAAGAGAGGTGTTCAAGCTTTTGATAGGGTTAAGGTCTGCAGAAGAATTAAAAAAACACACAAGCCCTTTTATTCTTGAAGACAGCAGAAAAAGATTTGCGATAAGAGGAAGAAATATAGTAAGCGGTTTGCCACAAGAGATAACTGTAACAGGACAAGATGTTCAGCACTCTATATCACATCTTACAGAAGAAATAATTGAGGGTATAAAAGAAGTACTTGAGTTGGCACCGCCAGAGATATCAGCAGATTTATATAAAAGAGGTCTTTATCTTGTTGGTGGTGGTGCGTTAATTCAAGGTCTTCCTGAAGTGATAAGTAAAGAAATAGGTATATTAGTAAAAGTTCCAGAAGATCCTTTGCTGTCTGTTGCATATGGAGCGGGGATAATAGCAAATGATGTTGATAGTTATAAAAACATACTAATACCTGATGATGACGATGAATAATAAATCTTTATTCAGCCGCCGTGGTCCAAATACAAGAAAAGCCCTTCTTTCTTTTGCTTTATTGTTGTTTTTGCTGTCTTTGTTGTTTCCAAATTTTGTGAGGGGTATAAATCATACTGTTTTTGAGTCAGTTTTTAAGGCAGGCGATTATACAGAAGATAATATTTTAATAGCAAAAGATATTGTGTCATATAGTAAGGCAGATCTAATAGAGGAAAATCAAAGATTGAGGGAAGATAATAGGCTGCTAAAAGCTATTGCTGGTATAGGTAAGATAAACATAAAAGAGGTGGGTTCGGATGAGAGTATACGTGCTGACATCCTTGCTGGTCCTCTGCAATTCCGCAGTTTTGCAGCGCTGATTAATAAAGGTAGTAAGGATGGTATAGAAATAGGGAAATTCGCACACACAACGGTCGGATTGCCTTATGGCATCGTCAGAAGTGTGAATAAATCAACTTCTTTGGTGATTCCTTTTTCAAGCCCTATCGTAGATGCTTTGTTTTCAATAAATGGCCATATAACTGAGGGTGCTGGAAGAGGTGGGGATGTATTGATAGAAATTCCACACAATATAGAGGTTTCAGTAGGAGATTCTGTGAAAATACACAAAGATGATGTGTGGGTGTTTGGAAAAGTTCAATCAATTGAAAGGGATGAGGCAGATATATCGGTAAAAGTGTTTGTTCAGCCGGCAGTTAATATATTTGAAACTTCTCTTTTGTTCATAGAAAAATAATTATGAAGGGCATTATTTTACATCTTTCACTCATAATATCGCTTATATTTTTGCCATATTGGGTATCTTTTATAATTTTAATTGTTTTTATAGTCCTATCTTTAGGTGAAGAGGCGCTTGTATGGGCGATTATCGTAGATTCTCTTAATTCTGTGCCAGATGTCGCTTGGTATATGAATTTTTATCTAACTATAATATGTTTCACTCTATATATTGTCTATTATCTGGTCAGACCTCGAATAATGATATACGATTAAATTATCAATGAAAAAGGAAAATAACGACATAGAAATAGAAGAAATAATACAAGATGCGATAAATCTGCCTAAATTCCTTGATAAAGAGGATGAAGGACATATAGTAAGCATCGTCCCACAAAAGGCGATAGTTATAACAGGTCTACTGATATTTCTCTTGCTATTCCTTTTTATAGGAAGGACTTTCTTTTTACAGATAGTTAATGGCTCGGTATATGCTGATATAAGCAGAAAAAACTCATTTAACAAAGAAATTATATTTCAGAAAAGAGGGATAATATATGACAGGAATGGCGAAAGAATCGGATGGAACAGTAAAAATGAGGAAGAAGACTTTCCTTATCGTAAATATACGGACAAAAATGGTATGGCTCATTTGATTGGCTTTGTTTCTTATCCTCAAAAGGATGACAAGGGATTTTATTTCAGAGAAAGCATTGAGGGTATTGATGGCGTGGAGGAGTTGTTTAATGATCATCTTTCTGGTCGGGCAGGTTCAATAATTGTTGAAAAAAACGCAAAAGGTGATACATTATCAAAACATATATTAGATAACCCAGTAAATGGAAAAGATATTGAGCTTTCTGTTGATTCAGATATAAGCGATTTTCTTTATAACAAAATGGAAATGACCGCAGAAGAGAGAGGGTTTCAAGGTGGTTCTGCGTTACTTATGAGCCTTGAAACAGGGGAATTGCTTGCATTAGTGAATTACCCAGAATATGCCCAAGAAGAAATAGCAAGCGGTAATGAGGAGGAAATAGAAAAATTCTTAAAGGATGATAAATCCCCTTTCTTTAATAGAGCAATTTCTGGTCTTTATTCTCCTGGTTCTACGATAAAACCATTCGTTGCTTTTGGTGTTCTTGAGGAAGACATAATCTCTCCACATAAAATTATAAATGTTACCGGTTCAATAGAAATACAAAACCCATATAACAAAGAATTAAAAAGTGTGTTCCATGATTGGAAACCACATGGTCCTGTTGATTTTGTGAGAGCATTAGCAGTGTCTTCTAATATTTACTTTTATCAAATAGGTGGAGGTTTTGAAACACAGAAAGGATTGGGTATTAAGAAAATTGAAGAATACCTGAGAAAGTTTCAAATAGGCGCATCTACGGACACAGGTCTTGCTTATGAACCAGATGGGGTTATACCCACGCCAGAATGGAAAGAGGAAGTGTTTAATGATCCGTGGAGGGTTGGTGATACATATAATACAGTTGTAGGACAATATGGATTTGAAGTGACACCTCTTCAAATGATTAGATCTATCTCAGGGATAGCAAAGGGAAGTGTGGTTACACCCACGATAACAAAGCCAGATGAAGTGAGTGAAAGGGCAATAGAATTAAAAGATGATGATTCTTTTGACTTGGTAAGGGAAGGGATGAGACAAGCAGTTTTATCAGGGACTGCAAAAGGGCTTAATGTTCCTTATGTTGATATCGCGGCAAAGACAGGAACAGCAGAAATAGGCGTAAAAAAAGATTTAGTGAATTCATGGGCTATAGGTTTCTTTCCTTATGAAGAACCAAAATATGTATTTGCCGTAGTGATGGAAAGAGGACCAGTAGAAAACACAATCGGTGGGGTATTTGTTGCAAGAGGTATGTTTGACTGGATGGCGGAGAACAAAAGGGAGTTGTTGCAATAAGGCTAAATATATGTAATAATGCTGTCATTATGGAAAATGACAAAAGAGAAATAACAAAAGAATATAAAGAGCAATTAAAGAAAGAGTTAAAAGAGCTAACTACTGTTAAGCGTAAGGAAGTTGTGGAAGCGTTGAAACAAGCAAGAGCACACGGAGACCTTTCTGAGAATGCGGAATATCATGCGTGTCGCGAGATGCAGGGACAACTGGAGCAAAAGATAAAAGAGATAGAAGATATACTTTTGAATTCAGTTGTTGTGGAATCAAGTGACAAAAACATTGTTGGCGTGGGTTGTGTTGTAAAACTCAAAAAAGCACCATCAAATGAAGAAGTGGTTTTTAAGATAGTAAGCCCAGAGGAATCAAATATAGCCGAATCCAAGTTGTCTTACCAGTCGCCATTGGGGACTTTATTGATTGACAAGAAAACAGGCGATATTGTTTCAGTGGAAGCCAAAAGTGGGAAAATAGACTATAAGATTCTCTCAATAGAATAAATCACAAAATTATTAAAATTTTGTCTCAAAAAACACCTTTATTTATAGGGGTGTTTTTATATTGTGGAAAACTCTGTGGAAAGTGGGGAATAATGTTATATAGTAATAACTAGGTGGGGCATAGTGGGATATATATGTTAATAGGAGAATACAAACACAAGATGGATGAGAAGTTTAGAGTTTCTCTTCCATCAAGATTTAGAAAGAACCTCGGTAATACAATTGTATTAACTCGGGGTCTTGAGCGTTGTGTGTTTGCATATAACCTTTCTCGTTGGAAGGAGATTACTGATAGACTTTCAAAGCTTGATGGTAGCAGACCAGAAAGAAGAAAGTTTCTTAGGTTTTTCATTTCAGGTGCAACAGAAGTTGATATAGACTCTGCGGGTAGGATACTTGTTCCAAGATTTCTACTTGAGTTTGCAGATTTGAAACAAAACAAAGAGGTTATAATCGCAGGTGTTCAAAGTCGTATTGAGTTGTGGAATGAAGAAAAATGGGAAGAATACAAAACAAAGATGGAAAACGACGAGGCACTTACTGATAACCTTGGAGAGATAGGCGCCCTATAAACATAATTTATGTTACGAGAGCAAGATACTCCGAAACATTATCCGGTTCTTTACAGAGAAATACTTGAGAGACTTGATATAAAAGAAAGCGATATTGTATTTGACGGCACTGTTGGGTTGGGTGGTCACGGACTACACATAATCAAACAGTTAGGGCAGAAAGGAGTTTATATCGGAACAGATGTTGATCCGATAAACTTGATTGAAGCAAAAGAGCGTTTAGGAGGTAGAGGCAAAGCCACATTACATCTTTTTGAGAGCAGTTACAAAGAAATTGATTCTATTCTTTCAAAAGCAGGTGTAACAAATATCAACAAAGCATTGCTTGACCTTGGCTTTAACGCAAAACAACTTGAATCAGGAAAGGGATTTTCATTCCAAAAAGATGAACCGCTGTTAATGACATACGGACATCCAGACAAGCATATCTTCACAGCAAAAGATATAGTGAATACTTGGAGTGAAGAAAACATCGCAGATATACTCTACCACTACGCAGACGAAAGGAGATCAAGAAAGATAGCAAGTGCGATAGTTGAAAGCAGAAGAGAAGCACAGATAGAAACAACAAAAGATCTTGTTAATATAATCTCAAAAGTCTGCAGAAGAAGTGGAAACATACACGAAGCGACAAGAACATTTCAAGCACTTAGGATAGCAACTAATGATGAAATAGGAACGCTTCGCAAAGGACTACCACTTATATGGGAGAAGTTAGAGAAAGAAGGAATGTTTGCCGTAATAAGTTTTCACAGCATAGAAGATCGTTTTGTAAAACAATTCTTCGCTGAAAAAAATAAACTGAAAGAGGCAACACTATTAACAAAAAAACCAATTGTTCCGTCACAAGATGAGCTGAAGGAAAACAAGAGGTCAAGGAGTGCAAAATTAAGAATAGCAATCAAAAAGTAATATGACACAGTATATAAGGACAAAAAGGATAAGGATCAAGATGCTACACATGTTTTTCCGTAATTCCTTTGCATTATCTGCAATGATGCTTATATCTGTAGGCATATTTTACGGAATTGCCTCGGTTTCTCCAGTGCATTTCGTGGCTCACACACAGGGCATAAAGATAAGAATAATAGAGGCGCAGAGGGTCCAATATGACCTTGAAAGAGAATATGCCTCTTTGATAAGGGATTTTACAGGGGCTGAGGGCGGAGAATATAGCGATTCTGGTGGAAAAGACACAATAGTGGTCTCAATAAAGGAGAAAGAGTTGGCATTGCAAGAATAGGAACAAGCAAGCTCTTTATATGAAAAATATAAGAATAAACATATTAATAGGCATTTTTACAACAATATCACTTGCTTCTATTGCTGATTTGTTCTTTATTCAGGTTTTAAAAGGTGAAGAATATAAAGAAAGGATAGCCAATAACTACATATTTGCTGATACTGATTTTTTAACAAGGGGAAGCATATTTTTTTCAGACAAAGACAACAAGCCAACAACTGCAGCCGTAGTGCATAACGGCTACACAGTAACTGTTGATTCCATCAAAGTGAAAGACCCAGAGTTTATATACGAAGAATTAAAGGATTACACAGATTTAGACAAAGATACTTTTTTGACACACATAAAAAATGAAAGAAGGAGGATTGTGGTCGCTGACAAGGTGGAAAAAGAGCAGTTTGATGAGATAGCAGAGAAAAACCTTATAGGCGTATTTTTTGAGAAGAGAAAATGGCGCGTTTATCCGTGGGGCGACTTCGCCTCACATGCACTTGGTTTCGTGGGCCACAATGATGATGTAAATATATTTGACGGTCGTGCAGGACTGGAGCGTTATTATGAAAATGAGCTACATGGCGAGAGTGAAACAGACAATGTTAATGATTTCGCGCATGTTCTTCTTAATATAGGAGACAAACAAGAAGATTCAAGATTGTATCCTATGGATGTTTTCACTTACATAGACCCTTGGGTGCAAAAAGCTCTTGAGAAAGAAATTGCATTTATCCAAAAAGAACACAACTCAAAAAAGACAGCCGGTCTTATAATAGACCCCAAAGACGGAAGGATAATCAGCATGGCATCTACTCCATCATTTGATCCAAATAAATACTCTGAATATGAAAACCTTGAAGTGTTCAGAAACCCTTTCACACAAGAGATTTATGAGATGGGTTCTATAATGAAACCTCTCACCGTTGCGGGTGCGCTTGAATCAAAAAAAATCAAAGAGGACTTTACATACAATGACGAGGGCTCGGTGAGTATTGACGGCTATACAATATATAACTTTGACAAGAAATCAAGAGGAAGAGATATTCCACTACAGAAAATACTTTCAAACTCTCTGAACACTGGTATCGCCGCGATTGTCAAAGATATGGGCAATAGAGAAATGGAAGAAC